>CALKWL010000350.1 GCA_938004235.1 uncultured Gammaproteobacteria bacterium | reverse complement strand
ATCCGGCGACCATCGAGATCTACACTCTTTCCCTACACGACGCTCTTCCGATCTCATGGAGTCGGACACGCAGGAGATCGGCTCCTTGAAGTGACGGTTGAAGTAGGTGCGGAAGTAGGCCACGCAACCTTGTGAACCATGCACATAAGGCAGGGTCTTTTCAAAACCCAGTGCGCAAAGAACGGCGCCCAGCGGCTGGCAGGCCTTGGCCGGGTTGATGGTCAGGGCTTCGCGCGCAAAGTTCAGATCCTGGTATTCCTGGGTGGTCGTCCACGTGAAGACTTCATCAATCTTCTCCTGCGGATGACGATCTTCGAACAGATCCTGCTTGTTCTTCAGACTGGCCTTGTAATCGTCATCGCGGAACAGCGGATAACAAGGCTTGATGTTTTCAACGACTTGACTCATTTCAGTATCCTCATCCCGCGCCGCTAATCTGCGGACACGGAAACAGGTGGGTATTGAACCGGGCAACCTCGCTGGATTGCCCGACATGCAGATGGCCTAAGCCTGGACTTTAAGCGGCAACCGGAACAGCGGCAGCTTCAACTTCGCTGCTGCTTTCCGGCTTCTTCGCCCAGGGCGGGGTCAGCTTGCCCCAGCACGGGTTGTTGAGCGTCATGTCCATATCGCGGGCGAAGATGGCAAAGCCGTCATAGCCGTGGTACGGACCGGAGTAATCCCAGCTGTGCATCTGGCGGAAGGGAATGCCCATCTTCTGGAAGATGTACTTTTCCTTGATGCCGGAGCCGATCAGGTCGGGCTTCACCTTTTTCACGAATTCTTCGAATTCGTAACCGGTCACGTCGTCGTACAGCAGGGTGGCGTTGCCCATTTCCTTGATGGTGCGGTCGTAGTCGTCGTTGTGGGCGAACTCGTAGCCGGTGCCGACCACTTCCATGCCCAAGTCTTCGTACGCGCCGATCACGTGACGCGGACGCAGGCCGCCGACGTACAGCATGACGCGCTTGCCTTGCAGACGCGGCTTGTACTTGGCGATCACGGCTTCGTACTCGGCCTTGTACCTGGCGATGACCTGCTCGCATTTCTGCTGGATGCTTTCGTCGAAGAAGGCAGCAATCTTGCGCAGGCTCTCCTCGATCTTGGTCGGACCGAAGAAGTTGTATTCCATCCAGGGAATGCCGTACTTCTCTTCCATGTGGCGGCTGATGTAGTTCATCGAGCGGTAGCAGTGCAGCAGGTTCAGCTTGGCCTTCGGGGTGTTTTCCATTTCGGCCAGGGTGCCGTCGCCGGACCACTGGGCAATCACACGCAGGCCCATTTCTTCGAGCAGGATGCGCGAGGACCAGGCGTCGCCGCCGATGTTGTAATCACCGATGATGGTCACGTCATACGGTGTGGTTTCGAAAGCTTTGGCCTCGGCCTTGTCCAGCACCCAGTCGCGGATCGCGTCGTTGGCGATGTGGTGCCCCAGGGACTGCGACACGCCACGGAAGCCTTCGCAACGTACCGGAATGACCGGTTTTTCGATGGCGGCAGCGGATTTTTTCGACACCGCCTCGATGTCGTCGCCAATCAGGCCGATGGGGCATTCAGACTGCACGGAAATACCCTTGTGCAGCGGGAACAGACCCTCGATTTCCTCGATCAGCTTGGCGAGCTTCTTGTCACCACCGAAAACAATATCCTTCTCCTGGAAATCCGAGGTGAAGTTCATTTCGGCAAAGGTGTTCACGCCCGTGGCGCCAACATAATAGTTACGGCGACCGGCGCGGGAATACTGACCGCAGCCGACCGGACCGTGGGAAATGTGAATCATGTCCTTGATCGGGCCCCACACCACGCCGCGCGAACCGGCATAGGCGCAACCACGGATGGTCATCACGCCCGGCAGGGACTTGCGGTTGGAGGTAATGCACTTCTTGGACTGTTCAATGGATTGATCGTTGACCGCCAGATGCTTGGCGCGGTCTTTCTTGGCTTTGTCGGGATAAACCTCAAGCACCTCGGCAATGAGGGCTTCGGTTTCTTCGCGGGTTAATGCTGACATGGTGATTCTCCTTGCGCACCGCCGCCAATCTGCGGACGGCGCACCTTGGTAGTGTCAAAATTCTGCGCGAGCAGATCAGGCGGCGGCAGCCTCGGCGGCCAGTTCGGCAGCAGTCTTGCCGACGATGGTCTCGTCTTCCGCTTCCATGATGCCGAACTCCATCAGCAGGTCTTCCAGCTCTTCCATCTCGATCGGAGTCGGGATGACGAAGTTGCGATTGGCATCGACCTTGCGAGCGAGGGCGCGATACTCGTCAGCCTGCTTGGCCTTCGGGTCGTACTCGATCACAGTCATACGACGGATCTCGGCGTGCTGCACCACGTTGTCGCGCGGCACAAAGTGGATCATGGTGGTGCCCAGCTTGGCCGCCAGCGCCATAATCAGCTCGTCTTCACGGTCGGTGTTGCGGCTGTTGCAGATCAGACCGGCCAGACGCACGCTGCCGGAGTTGGCGTACTTCACGATGCCCTTGGCGATGTTGTTCGCCGCGTACATCGCCATCATTTCGCCAGAGCAAACAATGTAGATTTCCTGCGCCTTGTTCTCGCGGATCGGCATGGCGAAACCGCCGCAAACCACGTCGCCGAGTACGTCATAGAACACGAAGTCCAGGTCTTCGTCGTACGCGCCTTCTTCTTCGAGGAAGTTGATGGCGGTGATCACACCACGACCAGCGCAACCGACGCCCGGCTCTGGGCCGCCGGATTCGACGCACTTGATATCGCCGTAGCCGACTGCCATGACGTCTTCGAGTTCGAGGTCTTCAACCGAACCCGCTTCAGCCGCCAGGTGCATTACAGTGGTCTGCGCCTTAGAGTGCAGGATCAGACGGGTGGAGTCGGCCTTGGGATCGCAACCGACGATCATGACCTTCTTGCCGGATTCGGCCAGAGCGGCGACGAGGTTTTGTGTGGTGGTGGACTTGCCGATACCACCTTTGCCATAAATGGCGCATTGACGTAGTGCCATGATGAGGTCTCCTAGCGTTGGGGTTAAGAACCGGGGCAAACATCAAATAATGAGAATTCACCCTGCCCACCTCAAAGCATCTTGCGTGCCAGCACAAAAAATTAAACACAAGTCATTGATTAAAAACATAATAAATGAATTACAATTCAAACCAGGCGGGTACGTCACCCTACAAAGACCCTGTTTCGTGTAGGTGTAGCGACATTCCAAAGCCGACAAATGCCGCTTCAAATCACCTGCTGGATTTCGCGCAGCAAAAAATTTTTCTCTCACTCAACCACTGCAATCTGCCCTCGCGCCTGCTCGGATCACCGACCTATCAATGCCACCCCGTGCCGCTGGAGCTGGACGGCGTTCACACGTTGCACCGCCGACTGTTCGAGGCGCTTGACGGACTTGAGGAGGCTGCCGCACGCGCGCAGCTGTTTGCCGCGCATATGGACGCGCATTTTTCCCTGCATCATCCGCAGGAAGCTGGCGCGGAAAGCTCATCAAGTCGGGTGCGCACGCGCGCCAACTATCTGCGCGTGCTGCGCGGCTGGGGATTTTCTTCCGAGGGTCGTGAAGGCGCCGTGCTCAAGGGCTGGGCAGAATCACGCTTCGGTCTGGTAACCCGTTATCACAAGGAACCCCTGCCCCACCCCGAGAGCATGGCCTACGCGCGCTTTCTCGCCGAACGCTCTTCCGGGCTTTACGGCACGCACGCCCTGGAAGCACAGCTCGATCTGGTTTACAGCTTTGTGCAATATGAGCTTAACCGCCGTTACCCCGGCGTCAGCCGCCTCAGGCTCTATCGCGGCTTCAATGCGGCGGACGCACACGAGTTGCTGAGCCACGAGAGCGACGGCTGCGCCATGCTGCTACTCAACAACCTCAGCTCATTCAGCCTGGATCGGGAACGCGCCGACGAATTCGGCGACCGCGTGATTGAAGTCTGCGTACCGCTCAGCAAAATATTCTGCATGTACGGTCTGATTCCCGGCCTGCCGCGCGGCGAGGCCGAAGCGATGGTGCTTGGCGGCGTGTACGCACTCAAGCTTGTCAGTCGCTATTGATGCGACACACTCCATACGCCCGCCGTGTACTGCATCCCCAGAGATTCGGCCTGACACCATATAAATAGGCGAATCAGGAACGGGCTTGCCCGCAGATCGTCAACACATGTTTTTTTCGCTACAGCGTTAAATCGTCCGACAGATTACTCGCGAATTGTCGCAAAGCCGACCAAGGCTTAACAGGGAATAAAGTGCGCCAAGCCCAAGCTGACGCGCTTTGCACAAATCGGCGCGTTTCTTGCTCAAGAACTATCCAGGTATTTCCTGGAGGAGCCATGAGCAATCTGAACCTGAATTCCGTGCTTGCCCCGCTGCACGACGCCATCCGCGCCGGTGATGTCATTCCCTGCATCGGCGCACTCGCCCTTGCCGACGTACACCACCGTGAAAGCGGCGCCAAAATCCCCACCAGCAGCGACGAACTGATTCTTGCCATGAACAATGGCCAGCCGATGTCACCGCGCCTGATGTATGAGTTCCCGCGTGCCGCCATGCACATCGAACTCAAGAGCGGGCGCAACAAGGTGAATAAATTCCTCACCGACACCTACGCACCGGATGTATGGAGCACGGCCGCCATGCACACCTGGTTGTTCGACGTGCTGCCGCCGCTGGTGATCGACCTGAATCGTGACACCGGACTGCAACGCCTCTACGCCAAGACACCGCACACCCTGGTGGTCGGTATCGCACGCATCGGCGGCACCCAGTTCCGCTTCAAACTGTTCAAACACGACGGCACCAGCTACAGCGAAGTGGATGAAAGCGGCATCGACCCCAGCGCCCCCGTGCTGTTCAAGCCGCTGGGCACGCCCATGCCGCAGGCGCACTACATCGCCTCCGATGCCGATTTCGTCGATTACATCACCGAACTGATGGGCGGTTTCGCCATCCCTGACTTCCTCAAAACCTATCGCCAGGGCAAGCGCTACGCCCTGCTCGGCTTTGAGCTGGCGCGTGACACCGAACGCATGATCCTCAGCGATTTGATGTACGCCTCGGCGGGCGGTTGGGCATTCATGCAGGTTGAACCAAGCAAACGCGCGCAACAATTCTGCACGCGCCACGCGCTGGAGCTTGTGCGCGTGGATGAGGCTCTGCCCGTGGCCGCCTGATCGATTTTCAGCAATCTTTAACCCGGAGGAATTGAGCTATGGCACGCATCGGTATTTTTTTCGGCAGCACCACCGGCAAAACACGCAAGGTGGCCAAACTCATCAAGAAGCGCTTCGACGATGAAACCATGGCCGACCCGAAGAACATCAACAAAACCAGCGCCGACGAGCTGGCCGCGTTTGATTTTCTGATTTTCGGCACGCCCACCATGGGCGAAGGCCAACTCCCCGGACTGTCTGCCGACTGCGAGGAAGAAAGCTGGGAAGAGGCTCTGCTGCGTCTGAGCGACGTGGATTTCAGCGGCAAGACCGTCGCAATTTACGGCCTGGGCGATCAGGAAACCTACCCCAACGAATTCGTCGACGGCATCATGGAACTGCATGACTTCGTCAGCGAACGGGGGGGCACCCTGGTCGGCGCCTGGCCCACCGACGGCTACACCTTCAACACCTCGCAATCGGTGGTGGACGATCAATTCGTCGGTCTGGCACTCGACCTCGACACCCAGTCCAACCTCACCGACGCACGACTGGATGCCTGGCTGAAACTGATTGCACCGGATTTCAAGCTACCGCTTTGATTCCTTTAGCTCCCTCTCCCCTCGCGGGAGAGGGCTGGGGAGAGGGGGCAGCGGCCTCACATGCAGAACGAGTCTAGCCCGCATCACCACCCTCTCCCCAACCCTCCCCCATCAAGGGAGAGGGAATAAAACGCCCCCATTGAGATCGCTGCGATTTACCGCGACTACTCCGCCCCCGCCTTCATCCGCCGCGCGCGGAAAAACCCCCGCAACATCTCCGCCGCTTCATAGGCCAACACCCCACCCTCCACCAACAAACGATGGTTATGGCTGGGATGCTCCGGCAGATTAAGCGCGCTTCCGCACGCCCCCGTTTTCAGATCGTGCGCTGCAAACACCACCCGCCCCACCCGCGCATGAATCATCGCCCCCACGCACATCGGACACGGCTCCAGCGTCACATACATCACCGAACCCGGCAGACGATAATTCCCCACCCGCCGCGCCGCATCACGCAGCGCCAACATTTCCGCGTGCGCGCTGGGGTCATGCGTACCAATCGGTCGGTTCCAGCCCTCACCAATCACCTCTCCTTCGCGCACCAACACCGCACCCACCGGCACCTCGCCCTCCGCCTCGGCGCGAGCCGCAAGCAACAAGGCATGGCGCATCCAGTCGGTGTCATTCATCACATCTCTCATCATCAACGATCCATCATCGATCCAGGGGGCTCACCACCCCGCGCCCGCCCTTGTTCAACACATGCGTATAAATCATCGTCGTACTCACATCCGCATGCCCCAATAACTCCTGCACCGTGCGGATATCGTAACCGCCCTCCAGCAAATGCGTGGCGAAGGAATGGCGCAAGGTATGCGTCGTCGCGGGCTTTGCAATCCCCGCCGCTGATACCGCCCGCTTGATTGCCCGTTGCAGGGCCTGCTCATGCGCATGATGCCGCCGATGGATACCGGCGCGCGGATCAGTGCTCAAGGTTGCGGATGGAAACACCCAGAACCAACCCCAGGACGTGGATGCCCCCGGATACTTCTTCTCAAGCGCATCGGGCAACATCACGCCGGGCAACCCATCATGCTTGTCCTGATCAAACACGCGACGCACCTGCTCCAGATGCTCACGCAGGGCAGGCGCAAGACTGGATGGAAGCATCGTCACACGATCCTTACCGCCCTTCCCCTCGCGCACAGTGATCTCATGACGACCGAAATCAACATCCTTCACGCGCAAACGAAGACACTCCATCAAACGCATCCCCGTGCCGTACAGCAATCGAGCCATCAAGCCATGCGTGCCGGACATCTCCGCAAACACACACTCAACCTCCGCACGGGTAAGCACCACAGGCACACGCTCACGCGGCTTGGCTCGCGTCAGTCCATCCAGCCACGGCAAATCCACGGACAGCACTTCACGATAAAGAAAAAGCAGCGCGGACAAGGCTTGATTTTGCGTGGAGGATGAAACATGCTCCTTCACAGCAAGCGCTGAGAGGAACTGCTCGACCTCCGCCGCCCCCATATCCCGAGGATGCCGTTTGTCATGGAAAAAAATAAAGCGCTTGATCCAATGCAGATACGCCTGCTCCGTTCTCAGGCTGTAGTGCTTGGCGCGGATGCGAGCCCTCACCTCATCCAGCAAGCGCGGCGCAGAAGCGCCGTGTTTATCAGCAGACACCGCCGTCATAACAGACAGTCCTCCCTATTAAAACAATTACTTATCTTGTCATTGGACGTGTTACACGGCAACTTCTTATTTAGTTATACGGCGCGAGCGCCGTATAAAACACGTTAGGCCGCACGATGAAGCAGCGTCGCCAACCTCTTGACCGTGATGGCACTCTGGTCAGAATTGGTTCCCGTGTGCGGATCCTGGGCTTCTCCGGCCACTGGTATGAGCAACTACCCCATGAGGAGCGTGTGCGGGTGGACTCAATGCTCGGCGAGACCTTCGAGGTGGAGGAGATTGACGAATACGGTCAGCCCTGGGTCTGCAAGCGATGGCCAAACGAAGCCGACGGCACCTGCGTCTCGCACTCGGTCGCGCTTGAGCCGAGGGAAATGCTTTGCGTCGACGTGGCCGAGTAACCAGCCTACGCCGAAGCAGCACCTGGCTGGCACGTGTCAAGACTCTGGCAGCCTTCAAGGTGCGTGGCGCGAAGCAAGCCTCGTCAGCTACCCACAAACAAGTGCGGCCTAACTGGTCGCTCAAAGGGACCGCCACCGGGAAGGCGCTTGGCCCCTTAGCTCAACGTTAGGCTGCAAAGATGAGCGTAAATGTCGCGTACCGGAAGATTGCGTGGTTTTTTGACAAAGCACTCAGGGTGCTCATCATGATAGTTTTTCATGGCCTGCA
>CALKWL010000349.1 GCA_938004235.1 uncultured Gammaproteobacteria bacterium | reverse complement strand
GACCACCGATATCTACACTCTTTCCCTACACGACGCTCTTCCGATCTAATCATATTCACTGAATATTGAGTAAATTTCATTTGTTAATAAATCAATCGCTGATTTTCTTGATTGATTTATTTTTTCACCAGATTCAGCTAGTGAATAATTCCACATTTTTAATGATGATATATCAGATCTGAGCGCTGCGTTTCTTTGTTTTAGCAAACGATGGTAACGAGACCATTCTTCAATAAAATTTAAATCTGTATGAAATAGCCACCAATCTATATATCTACGTCGAAATTGGGGTTCGCCTTCAATCAAAAAAATTGATGTCGAATGAAAATTAAGCAAACAAATATTTCGAGCCAAAGCAGAAAGTTTAAATAAAGGTGCTTGATTTACCTTTATATCATAACCTGTTTTATTTTTTCTTATCCCAATCTGATTATTTTGGTTTTTTCTAAAAAATTTACAGGCAATAGTAAAGCTATCTTTTTGTAAAGATATAGCGCTATCAATTTTTGATGTTAAAAAACTTCGACCTGTGGAAATAATATGAATTGCTTCTAAAATACTAGTTTTTCCGCTTCCGTTTAACCCATATAAAATATTAAGATCTTTACTCAGATTGAATTCAGTATTTGAGATACAACGAAAATTTTCTATATTTATATTTTCTATGTACATTTATTAAATACGCATTGGCATTATTACATATAAATTATTAATATCTTCAAACGAGGATTTTATTACTGCACTTGTTTCAGGTGACTTTAATTCGATGTTAATAAACTCATCATTTATTACATTAATTACATCCATTATGTATGATATATTAAATCCAATACTAATTTCTTCGGTGTTATAATCTAAAATTAATTCTTCTTTAGAATTTTCCTTTTCTGAATTTTGAGTTTCGATTGTCATTAAATTTTCAGAAAGAATAAATCTGGCACCTTTGAATTTATCATTCGATATAATTGAAGAGCGTATTAAAGCCTGTTTAAAAATTTCCTTATTAATATGGGCAATTTTGTCATTATTTGCAGGTATTACACGTTTGTAATCAGGAAATTTTCCATCAATAAGTTTACTCGTTAATACATTATTTTCTGATTTGAATCGAATATGGTTTGTATCAATTTCAATAACAACTTTATTTTCAGAATCATTAAGTAGTTTTAATATTTCGATAACAGATTTTCTAGGAATAATTAATTGTCTTGGACTTGTAACGTCAATATGAGTTTTTAGTTCGCTTAATGCTAATCGATGTCCATCTGTAGTTACAGCAGAAATAATTTCTTCTTTGAATTCAATTAACATTCCATTTAGGTAATAACGTACATCTTGTTGAGCCATGGAAAAAGCAACATTTGTAATTATCTTTTTTAGTTTTATTTGTTCTACCTTCAAACTAATGATATTTGATAGATCATCAATTTTAGGATAATCAGAAGCAGGCAGAGTTGTAAGCGTAAATTTACTACGATTGGAAGTTATGATGACCTTATCATTATTTATATAAAAATTGATTATTGAATCATCTTGCAAAGCCCGACATATATCTACGGTTTTCCTTGCTGGTAATGTAAGTTCAAAATTACCAAAATCGTTTGTTAATTCAATTGTATTTTTTAACTCTATTTCTAGATCAGTTGCTGTAATCGTTGCTTTATTTTTAAATACTTGTATTAAAAAATTGCTTAGTATGGGTAAGGTTTGTTTTCTTTCTATTGCTCCGATTACGCTTTGAATTGCGGGCAGAAAAATTTCTCTATTTACTTCGAATTGCATGATTAACTCCTTAAGATATTATAAGAATCTTGTTTTAATAGATTTAAAGATTGTTTTTGTATGATGTGTAGACAAAAATTTTTGTGGATAAATTTAAAAAAACATTATTTTTCAATAAGTTATGAATAAATTTCTGATTTTTAAAATATGTAGTGTTGCAGCAGAAAACTTTTAATTATCTGTGGATAGTTGTTGATAAGTTTTATCCACAGAAGTTTCATCCTAGTTATCTACATGCTTATACAAGGTTTGTTCTGTTTAAAAAAATGAAGTTCTATCAACTATTTTTTAGCTGTTTGTTAGAGTTCGAAGCAGTGTTAGATAGTCTTCTTCGACACGCGTGTCTTCTTCTCTAAGTTCTGCAATTTTTCGACATGCATGTAGTACTGTCGTGTGGTCACGCCCGCCAAAAGCTTTGCCGATTTCAGGTAGGCTGTGGTTGGTTAGCTCTTTGGCAAGACTCATGGCTATTTGTCGTGGTCTAGCTATAGAACGGCTGCGCCCAGATGAAATTAAATCGTCTATTTTTATTTTGAAAAATTGAGCCACTGTTTTTTGAATATTTTCAATGGTTATCATTCTATTTTGCAAGGCAATCAAGTCTTTAAGCGCTTCTTTAGCTGATTCTAAGGTGATAGGTAACCCTGTAAATTGACTTGTTGCAATTACACGTCGTAAAGCACCTTCGAGTTCACGAATATTTGATCGAATTCTTTTACCAATAAAAAATGCAACTTCATGAGGCAGATTTATATTCATTTGCTCTGCCTTGCTTTGAAGAATAGCGACCCGAGTTTCTAGTTCGGGGGGTTCGATTGCAACAGTTAATCCCCAACCGAATCTTGATTTAAGGCGTTCTTCCAACCCTTCGATTTCTTTTGGATAGCGATCACATGACATGACAATTTGTTGACCATTTTCCATTAGTACGTTGAATGTATGAAAAAACTCCTCCTGTGTTCGATCTTTTCCAGCAAAAAATTGGATATCGTCGATAAGAAGTACATTCAATGATCTGTAAAATTGTTTGAATACATTAACACTATTCGCCTGGATTGATCGTATCATGTCCTGCATATAACGTTCAGAATGTAAATAAAGTACGCGTGCATCTGGATTTCTAAGCATAATCTGGTTTCCTATGGCGTGCATAAGATGGGTTTTTCCTAAACCAACCCCTCCATATATAAATAAGGGGTTGTAACTTGAACCAGGGTTTTCTGCTACTTGGATGGCAGCTGCACGAGCGAGTTGATTTGATTTTCCACTCACATAGGCATCGAAGGTAAAGCTATGATTTATATTATGTTCAAATCCATTAGAAATATTATGTTTTTTTTCTGAGGTATCTTTTACCTCTGATATTTCCGATTTTTTTGTAGGTATCAGTTTTGGTTTTTGTTTTGTTGTACTACCTACTTCAACACTTACGCACAACGCAGGATTATTAGCTATTTTCTGCGCCAGAGGTTCAATTTGTTTGAGAAAATTTTGTTTAACCCAATCCTGGACAAAACGGTTAGGTGCAAGAAGACGTAGTTGCCCATTTTCTTCAATTGCTTGCAGCGGCCTTATCCATGTATTGAGCTGCTGTTCGGGGATGTCTGTGGCCAGATGATCCTGGCAGAGTGACCACAAATTTTTTTGGCTCAAAATCAAGATGTCCTTCATATGCTGATCAAGTGTGCATCCTACTTTTTATACACAGATTTATCCAGAGTTTAATCACAGATTGTTAATTGATTTTATACGTAATAACAAAAAAAACTATTTATAAATCAATAGCTTTTAATTTGATTAAGCGTAATTTGTGCGGCGACGCCGACTTATGAGCGTGAAGATCATGCTCACTTGTCGGCGAAGTCCTAAAATCAGGTTCGACCAGCCTTGCTCATGGAGGTCAAAGACCCTAAGCTTCGGCTCAATCAACATTCCCGTTCAGCAACTTTAAAACTCTATGAACAGCAACGCCCCATCCCCCAGTCTTGAGCAAGCCCGTTTCAACATGGTTGAACAACAAGTCCGTCCATGGGATGTGCTTGATTTTAAAGTCTTAGATGCACTGCGTAGCGTTCCAAGAGAGGCGTTTGTTCCTCGTGAACTTAACTCTCAAGCTTTTTCAGATGTCATGCTGCCGCTCGGCCATGCGCAGTGCATGATGTCTCCCGTGGTTGAAGGTCGCATGCTTCAGGCTTTGGGAGTACAGGTCGGTGAGAAGGTTCTTGAGATAGGGACGGGCAGTGGGTTTAGTGCGGCCTGTTTTGCGCAAATGGGCGGTCAGGTTACGACTGTGGATATTTTTTCTGATTTAAGTGAGCAGGCGCAAAAAACTCTATTTGAACAAGGTTTTTCAAATGTACTCCTTGAGACTGGGGATGCTAGTCAAGGGTGGAACAATCACCACAGTTACGATGTCATTGCCATAACAGGTGCGATGTCTTTCATTCCTGATGCTTATAAACGTCAGCTCAAGGTAGGTGGGCGTTTGTTCTGCATTGTTGGCCAGCAGCCCGTGATGCAGGCTGTTTTGGTTACTCGTGAAGATGATGCTGTTTGGCGACACGATAGTCTGTTTGAAACAAGCTTGCCTTATCTTGTAAATGCTGAGCCTGTGCAGACATTTAATTTTTAATTCTAAATCGGTAACACTGTAATGAAGTTTTCACTGCAGGTAAAAAAATATCGACAGGCTCTTTCAGTGCTTGTCGTATTGTCTGCTCTTGCTGTAACACATCAGGTTAGAGCGGAAAACCTCGGTGAGGTTTTTCGTATGGCTGAACAGTTTGATCCAACTTTGCGTGCTGCGGCGCAGGCTCGAGCCGCAGCACGTGAAAATATTCCTCAGGCTCAGGCTAATTTTTTGCCGAATCTAGGTTTTACAGGAAGTACAGCATACGCATGGGTTGAATATCCGACATTACCCAGCGGTGATTCTGCTTCGCAGAATTATTCGTTAAATCTTAATCAATCAATTTACAGTCGACAAAACTTTGCTTTGCTTGACAAGGCTGAATTAATTGTTCAGCAAGCAGACGTTAATTACGCGGATAGTCAGCAGGATTTAATTTTACGTGTTGTGCAGTCTTACTTTGAGGTATTGCGTGCGGGAGCGGCCTTCAAATTGGCAAAATCAGACCTTGAGGCGGCACAAAAACGCTTGGAACAAACACAGAAGCGCTATGACGTTGGGCTTATTCCAGTAACGGATCTGGCAGATGCTTTGGCAGCACGTGATCAGCGTTCGGCGGCGGTTATCAAGGCCGAAAATACTCTTGCCTTTGCTAAGGAGGGGTTACGTACCATCACTGGCCGCACTATCGAAAGCTTGGATGACGTATCTGAAAAGCTTCTTTTGGCAGCGCCTGTTCCAAATGATTCGAAGGAGTGGGTTGCGTTTGCTGAAAAACAAAATCTCAAACTCCAAAGCGCAGAGATGACAGTTAATATTAATCGAGAAGAAATTGAAGTTCAACGTTCAGGCCATTATCCAACGGTTGACCTGGTTGGTTCATATGGTTACCAAGAGCCTCCGGTATTGTCGTCTTCCTCAATCAATAACTCTAGTTACTATGAGGGGCAGGTTGGTATTCAGCTTAATGTTCCCTTATACACCGGCGGCAGTGTGAGTTCGCGTACTCGTCAGGCGACTTACGCATTTCAACAGGCTCAGGATCAGTATGAGGCTGCACGTCTTGATACAGTTCGTAACACGGTGGACGCGTTTCGTACGGTAAATGCAAAAATTGATGAGGTTAAAGCGTATCAACAAGGCAAGAAATCGGCGGAAATGCAGCTTGAAGCTAATGAAGCAGGCTATCAAGTAGGTACTCGAACGATCGTAGACGTGATTAATGCACAAAACCAACTCAGCCTGGCTATCAGTAATTTGAACAACTCACGTTACGATTATTTGTTGACTACGATTTTACTGAAACGTTTTGCAGGAACACTGGCCGTGAGCGACTTGGAGTCCATGCAGAAACAACTGCAATGATCTGGAATGAATGTACGCCGGTCTGATTCTGTCAATGATTTGAGTGCTTTTAACCCGCGTCATTGGCCGCTTGTCGCGGGCATGGCGGTTCTTTGGACAGGAGCGCGCTTACCGCTTGGTTGGATGCAGGCCATTGGGCGGAGTCTTGGTGTTTTGGCCTACCATCTTTTGCCGTCACGTCGACGCATTGTGTTGCGTAATCTTGAATTATGTTTTCCTGAATGGAGCGAAAAACAGCGTTTTTCCGCAGTTAGAGCGAATTTCAGGGCAACAGGTATGGGTTTGATGGAAGGCGGTCTGGCATGGTGGGGTTCAGATAAACGCCTGTCGGCTTTGACTCGTGTCGAAGGTCTGGAGCACTACCACGCGGCGCGAGCTCGCGGGCGCGGCATTTTGGTTTTGGGTGCGCATTTTACTGCCATGGAGCTGGCAGGGAGGGTTGCCGCCATGCACCTGCCTGTAAGCACGGTGTATAAACCGGCCAAAAATGCATATTTCAACGGCATTATGCGCAAACAGCGGACACGTCATTATCAGTCGCTGATTGCAAATGACAATTTGAGGGGAATGCTCGAAGTTATTAAATCCGGAGGGGCGTGCTGGTATGGCGCCGACCAGGATTTCGGTACTGAACAAAGCGTGTTCGCCCCTTTTTTTGGTATTCCAACGTCAACGTTGACTCTGGCAAGCAAGATTGCGCAACGTACCGATTCTGCGGTGCTTTTTTCTTATCCTGAGCGTTTGCCCGGAGCGCAGGGTTATGTACTGCATATCGTTCCAGTTTCCGACTTTCCAAGCGGTGATATCCAGCGTGATGCCGCACGCTATAATGCGTTAATTGAGCAGGTTGCGCGCCAATGGCCGGAAGATTATTTTTGGCTGCACCGTCGTTTCAAAACTCGACCGTATGGGGAAATAAACCCTTATAACTGAGCTTCGACTTAGGGATAGTCCTATCCTAACAGATTTGATAGATGATTCGAAGTGCTTTAGTGACCTTCAAGCCGAGATCAAGATATGAAACTATCTATGCAAAAATCCTTATTTCCGCGCACTCCTCTGCTGGATACATCCGATCCGCAGCGGATACGCCAAACACTTGGCGAGTATTTTCACGGAACATTCGATTGTTATGAAAAACTCTTTGAAACGCTGAGCTGCGATGAAGCTTACTATGAAAAGCCTATCCCCTTACGTCATCCATTGATTTTCTATTTCGGCCATACGGCGACTTTTTTCATCAATAAGCTATTACTTGCCGGGCTGGTCAGCGAGCGTATTAATCCTAAATTTGAATCGATGTTTTCCGTCGGCGTCGATGAAATGAGCTGGGATGATCTTTCCGCGTCGAATTATGACTGGCCTTCTGTGACCGAGCTGCGCGCCTACCGCGATCAGGTGCGCGTCACCGTGGATGCGATTATCCGTCACGCGCCGCTTGAGTTGCCGATAGCTTGGGATCACCCCTGGTGGGCGATTCTTATGGGTATCGAACACGAGCGCATCCATTTGGAAACCTCTTCGGTGCTGATTCGTCAACATCGCTTGGAGTTTGTGCGTTCGCATCCCGCTTGGTTGCCGTGCCGCGATGTGGCGTGTCGTGTTGCCGAGGCCGCGCCGCGCAATGCGCTGGTGGACGTCGCTACGGGTATGACCCATTTGGGCAAGGATAGGGCTGATCCGCGTTACGGCTGGGATAACGAATACGGTGAGCGTGTGGCCGATGTGCCTGCCTTTGCAGCTAGCCGTTTTTTGGTCAGCAATGCCGAGTTTCTCGACTTCGTTCATGCCGAGGGCTATGCCATTGACCGCTATTGGTCGGAAGAGGGTTTGAACTGGCGGTGCTATACCGGAGCCTGGCACCCGGCCTTCTGGCTGCGTGACGACGATGATGACGAAACCGGCGAGGAAACCGACTGGCAACTGCGCCTGATGACCGAAGTCGTGCCCATGCCTTGGGACTGGCCGGTGGAGGTGAATTACCACGAGGCCAGCGCCTTCTGCCAATGGAAATCCGAGCAGCTTGGCGAGAAGGTGCGTCTGCCGAGCGAAGACGAGTGGTATCGGCTTTACGATGTTTCCGGCATCGCTGAAGTCCCCGCAGACCATCCTGCCGCCGCCACTTTACATCTGGATCATTGGGCATCATCCTGTGCGGTCAATCGTTTTGCTCACGGCGATTTCTACGATGTAGTAGGTAATGTCTGGCAATGGACCGAGACACCGATCTACCCGTTCGAGGGCTTTGAAGTTCACCCGATTTACGATGACTTCACCACGCCAACCTTCGATGGTCGCCACAATCTGATGAAGGGCGGTTCATGGGTTTCCTGCGGCAATGAAAGCCTGCGCGCGGCGCGTTATGCCTTCCGCCGCCATTTCTTCCAGCATGTCGGCTTCCGTTATGTGGTCAGCGACCATGCCCCGGCGGCGCCGAATACCTATTACGAGAGCGACAAACAGCTGGCCGAATATGCCGAATTTCATTACGGCACTGAGTATTTCGGCGTGGCCAATTTCCCCCAAGCCCTGGCGGCTATCGCTATTGAAGCCATGCGCGATAAACCCGCACGCAAGGCGATGGATCTGGGCTGCGCCACTGGGCGGGCGACGTTCGAATTGGCGCGACATTTCGAGCAGGTCATCGGCGTGGACTTTTCCGCGCGCTTTATCAATCTGGGCGTGCAACTGGCCGAGCAGGGTACGGTGCGTTACACCCTGAGCGATGAGGGCGAACTGCTCAGTTACCAATCCGCGCATCTGGCCGATCTGGGTCTGGATACGGTGCGCGGCAAGGTGGAATTCGTGCAAAGCGACGCCTGCAACCTCAAGCCTTTTCTCAATGGCTTTGATCTCGTGCTCGCCGCCAATCTGATCGACCGCCTGTACGACCCGGCGAAATTCCTCGGCGCGATTCACGAGCGCATCAACCTTGGCGGCGTGCTGCTGATCGCCTCGCCCTACACCTGGCTGGAAGAGCATACGGCGCGTGAAAAATGGGTCGGCGGCTACAAGAAAGATGGCGAAAACTTCACCACCTTGGATGGCTTGAAAGCCCTGCTCGGCGCGCACTTCCGCTTGCTGAGCGAGCCGCAGGACGTGCCCTTTGTCATCCGCGAAACCCGGCGTAAATTCCAGCACAGCGTTTCCGAGGTCACGCTGTGGGAGCGGGTGGTTTGAGCCGATTTCTTTCCAAATCGATGAGTCATGCCCATGAGCACACGTCGCGATTTTCTGAAGCTCGGCGGCGGAGCTGCCGCCCTGAGCCTGATCAGCGCTTGCCAGCCGTCCGCGACCGAGGCCGAAAAGCAGGCCTTCGCCATGATTGATTTCGATCAAGGCATCGCGCGCCTGGGTACGGACAGCGTCAAATGGGATGGGCGCAGCGCGGCGTTTGGCACGGATGATGTTGTGCCGCTGTGGGTGGCCGACATGGATTTCGCCTCGCCCCCCGCAGTGCGCGCCGCGCTGGCCAAGCGAGCGGCGCATCCTGTGTACGGCTATACCCAGGCTCCCGAGCGTCTGTACGACAGCCTGATCGGCTGGCAAAAACAGCGCCATGACTGGACGGTGGAGCGCGAGTGGGTCGCGCCCACGCCCGGCGTGGTGCCCGTGCTTTATGCCGCCGTGCGCGCCTTTACCCGCGCAGGCGAGGGCGTGATCGTGCAACCGCCGGTGTACACCCCGTTTTTCAGCGCGGTGACCGAGAATGACCGCCGCCTAATGCTCAACCCGCTGCGTTTGCAGGACGGGTGCTACAGCATGGATTTTGAGCAGCTTGAGCAATGCGCGCGCGACGGAGGCAAGTTGCTGTTGCTTTGCTCGCCGCATAACCCGGTCGGGCGGGTGTGGCGGCGCGATGAGCTGCAAACCCTGCTGGACATTGCGCGCAAGCATGATCTGATCGTGGTGTCCGACGAGATTCATGCCGATCTGGTCTACGCGCCCAATACGCACATCCCGCTGGCCACGCTGGAGGACTTCCCCGAGCGGGTCATTACCGCGCTGGCGCCCAGCAAAAAGATCGGAAGAGCGTCGTGTAGGGAAAGAGTGGAGATCTCGGTGGGCGCCGGA
>CALKWL010000348.1 GCA_938004235.1 uncultured Gammaproteobacteria bacterium | reverse complement strand
GATTGACTGACGTGACTGGAGTTCAGACGTGTGCTCTTCCGATCTCGGGGAGGGGGGGCGACCTGCGCCTCAGGCGAGGCAAGTTCCTGGTAAAGCTCAAGATAGTGCTGGGCGCCGGCGCCCCAGCCGAAGTCCTGGATCATGCCGTGGGCTTGCAGGGTTTTCCAGACCTCGGGTTGCTGATAAAACTCTAACGCACGACCCACGCCCCACAAAATGGCGTTGACGTCCAGGTTGCGCATGACAAAGCCGTTTGCTGTGCCGTCGGCAAGCGTGCCTGCATAGGTGTCAACCACAGTGTCATTCAACCCGCCAACTCCATGCACGATGGGCGGCGTGCCATAACGCAGGCTGTAGAGCTGGTTCAGGCCGCAGGGCTCGAAGCGCGAGGGCATGAGGAAAACGTCGCTGCCTGCTTCAATGCGGTGGGCGAGACCTTCGTTGTAACCGAGGTGCACGCTGACGCGACCGGGATAGCGCTGCATCACGGTCTTGAAGCCGGTTTCCAGCGATTGCTCGCCGCCGCCAAGGATGGCGAGTTGCACCGGCAGCTGCATCATGCGGTCGGCGGCGGCCAGCACGACATCCAGTCCCTTTTGTTCGGCCATGCGTCCGACCATGCCGATCAGCAGGGCATCTGCGTCGGTCGTCAGTCCCATTTCGCTTTGCAGCGCCAGTTTGTTGAGCGCTTTATCCTGGAGCGTGTCGAGATCATAAGGCGCGGCAAGATAAGGGTCATTCGCCGGGTTCCACGCTTCCATGTCAATGCCGTTAACCATGCCGACGACGTCCGCCTGACGATCACGCAGCAAACCGTCCAGGCCGGCGCCAAATGCCGGGGTCTGGATTTCATGCGCATAGGTCGGGCTGACGGTAGCGATCTTGCGTGCGGCGTTCAGGCCGGCCTTGAGGCAGTTCATCTCGCCCCAGTGCTCAATAGCATCGGGTCGCCACAGGGTTTGCGGCAGCTCAAGTTGGTCGAAGGTGGTGCGGCTGAACACGCCCTGATAGGCAAGGTTGTGGATGGTGATAAGACTGGGCGGCGCCAGCGGATTTTCGCGCAGTAGTGATAGCAAAATACCGGTTTGCCAATCGTTGCCGTGCACAATGTCCGGTTGCCAGTCGAGCATGGCTTGATTGAGCGCCAGCATTTCGCAGGCGCGGCTGAACAGGGTGAAGCGCTCGGCGTTGTCCGGCCAAGCGTGTCCGGTGGTGTCGTTGTAGGGGTTGCCGCTGCGCGTGCTGAAATCCGGGTGCTCGATGAGGTAGAGCGGCACCGGACTGTCCGGCATCTTGCTTCTGAGCAGGCGAGCCATGCCAAAGGCGCCAAGGTTAAGTTCGCTCATCACCTGCCAGGATTTGAGGCGGGTGAGGGTGTCGGCATAGGCCGGCATCACCAGGCGTATGTCCACGTCGCGCTCGAACAGTGCGTGCGGCAGGCTGGCCGACACATCCGCCAGGCCGCCCGTTTTCATCAGCGGATGAATTTCAGAGGTTGCAAATAGAACGCGCATGGATATGTCCTTAAACTATTTTTGCCGCAGAAAATACAGCCCTTGGTTAGGGCAGGTTAGCGAAGCGTAACCCGCCGCATGGGGCACGCGCATCGACCTAAATCATTCGGCGCAATGCCAGGATGCTGAAAAACTCATTCATGAGTTTTTCAGCCCGATCGAGCCCGGATTCGATCTCGACAAATCAATCACTTGCGTGATTGATTTGCGTGCGGGACATCCCTGTCCCGCTTATCCGCTTGCTGAAACAGGTATTTCAGCAAGCGGATGCGCTTCGCTAATGCGCCCATACATATTGGAAAACGAGATGGAATGTAAAATCCCTCTGGGATCCCTGCGGCTAAGTTCAACCAACACGCTGCAAATACAGCGCGCCCAGCGGCGGTAGGGTGAGCACGATGGAGTGCTCCATGCCCATCCACGGCACGTTTTCTGATTGCGCCTCAACCAGCCCGACATTGCTGCCGCCGTAGACTTCGGCATCGGAATTCAGCAGTACGCGGTAGCTTCCGGCGCTGGGTACGCCAAGCCGATAGCCGTCGCGCACCACGGGGGTGAAATTCAAGGCCACAACCATGCTGCGTTCGCCGTGCTGGCGAATGTAGCTGAGGATGGAGCGGCTGGCATCGGTGCAGTCCAGCCAGTGGAAACCATCCCAGTCGAAATCGCGCGCGTGCAGGGCACTTTCGCCGACGTACAGGCGGTTGAGGTCGGCGATCAGTTTCTGCATCCCGGCATGGAGTGGGAATTGCGTCACCCACCATTCGAGCTGGCCGGAGAATTTCCACTCCGCCACCTGGCCGAACTCGCCGCCCATGAACAGCAGCTTCTTGCCAGGGTAGCTCCACATCATGGCGTAGAGCAGGCGCAGGTTGGCGAAACGCTGCCACTCGTCGCCGGGCATCTTGCCGAGCATTGAGCCTTTGCCGTGTACCACTTCGTCATGGGAGAAGGGTAGGACGAAGTTCTCGGTAAAGGCGTAAAGCAGGCCAAAGGTGAGCTGATTGTGCTGATATTGGCGGTGAATCGGCTCGTTTTTCATGTAGCTGAGAATGTCGTGCATCCAGCCCATGTTCCATTTCATGGTGAAGCCGAGGCCGCCATGGTCGGTGGGGCGCGTTACGCCCGGCCAGGCGGTGGATTCTTCGGCAATCACGCTGGCGCCGGGGAACTGGTCGTGCACCACGCAGTTCAGCTCGCGCAGGAACTCAATCGCGCCGATGTTTTCCTTGCCGCCGTACTGGTTGGGCAGCCAGTCGTGTGGGTCGCGCGAGTAGTCGAGGTAGAGCATGGAGGCTACGGCATCCACGCGCAGGCCGTCAAGATGGTATTCCTGCAACCAGTGCACCGCTGAGGCGAGCAGGAAGTTGCGCACTTCATTGCGGTCGTAGTTGAAGATCAGCGTGCCCCAGTCGCGGTGTTCGCCGCGACGCGGGTCTTCATGTTCGTACAGCGCGCTGCCGTCGAAGCGCGCCAGCGCCCAGTCGTCCTTGGGGAAGTGCCCGGGTGCCCAGTCGAGAATGATGCCGATACCGTTCCGATGGCAATGATCGACAAAATAGCGGAAGTCGTCCGGCGTACCGTGGCGCGCGGTGGGGGCGAAGTAGCCGGTGGTCTGATAGCCCCAAGAGTCGTCGAGCGGGTGCTCGGTGATCGGCAGCAGTTCGATGTGGGTGAAGCCCAGCGGCTTGAGGTAGTCCACCAGTTGGTGCGCCAGCTCGCGGTAGTTCAGAAAACGGTCGTCTTCGCCGCGACGCCAGGAACCGAGGTGCAGCTCGTAAATCGACATCGGGCGCTGTAGCCAGCCGCCGTTGCCGCGCTGCTCCATCCACTGATGGTCATTCCACGTGTGTTGGGTGTTGGCGGCCACCATGGCGGCGGTGCCTGGGCGGGTTTCAAATTGCGCGGCATAGGGGTCGATCTTGACCATGATTGCGCCGCTGTCGCGGTTGCGGATTTCGAATTTGTACAGATCGCCGACGCACAGGCCGGGGATGAAGAGCTCCCAGACGCCGCTGCCGCCGCGCACGCGCATCATGTGGCGGCGACCATCCCACTGGTTGAAGTCGCCGACCACGCTGACGCGCTCGGCGCTCGGCGCCCAGACGGCAAAACGCACGCCGTCAATATCATCCACACGCTGCGCATGGGCGCCCAACATGCGGTAGGCGTACCAGTGGCTGCCTTCGCCGAACAGGTGCAGATCCAGCTCACCCAGCAGGGGTTGGAAAGTGTAGGGGTCGATGATGGTGAATTCGTGCCCGTCATGGTTGGTACAGACCAGGCTGTAATGCGAGGGGACGCTATGCGCGTCGCCTTCGAAACACCACAGGCCGCGCGCGTCAATGCTGTCCAGCGCTGCGTCGTTGTGGGCAAAGCGTACCGCGCGTAACTCGGGCAGCAGGGCGCGCACGATGACGCGCCCCTCGGCATCGGGATGACGACCCAGCACGCTGAACGGGTCGTGATGGCATCCTGCAAGCAGGCGTTCGAGAGACGGGTCTAGAGCTTGGTGCATGGCGTGTGTTCCTGCGTGTGCGCTGTGTGGGGTTCGATGCTTGTCCGAATTAAGCCATTCAATGAGGCATTATTCAAATACGCTTTTTTGCAGTGGTTTTTTAACAACCTTCGGGCATAGTATAGGCCGCAAAGCCTAACTTAAACCTGTGTGAGGACACGTTGTCATGAAGATCGAACAGCCAAAGCGTCTTGTCAGTCGTATTACCCGTGACACCCTGGCGCTGGTGCTTGCGGGGGGGCGGGGTTCACGTCTCAAACAACTGACAGACTGGCGCGCCAAACCCGGCGTGCCCTTTGGCGGCAAGTTTCGCATCATCGACTTTCCTCTTTCCAACTGCGTGAACTCCGGCATTCGGCGCATCGGCGTGCTCACCCAGTACAAGGCGCACTCGCTGATTCGTCATATCCAGCTTGGCTGGAGCAATTCCAACCCGGCCATGGGTGAGTTCATCGAGCTCTTGCCCGCGCAGCAGCGCATTGACGAAAGCTCCTGGTATGCAGGCACGGCGGATGCGGTGTACCAGAATATCGACATCATCCGTTCGCATAGGCCTGAGTATGTGCTGATTCTGGCAGGCGACCACATCTACAAGATGGACTACGGCCTGATGTTGGCCTACCACGTCGAAAAGCAGGCCGATATGACCATCGGCTGCATCCAGGTTCCAGTGGAGGAGGCCAGAGCCTTTGGCGTGATGGGTATTGAAGAGGGTGGACGCATTCAGCGCTTCCGCGAGAAGCCGAATGACCCTGATTCGATTCCGGGGCATCCCGGCGTGGCGCTGGCCTCAATGGGGATTTATGTCTTCAACACCAAGTTCCTTTACGAACAGCTGATTCGTGATGCTGACGACCCCAAGTCTTCGCACGATTTCGGCAAGGACATTATTCCTTCAGTGATCGAGAAATACCGCGTATACGCTTATCCGTTCAAGGATGTGCAGAGTGGCAAGCAAAGCTACTGGCGTGATGTGGGAACCATTGATTCCTACTGGGCGGCCAACCTCGAATTGATTGGCGTCACCCCGGATCTGAATCTGTACGACCATGACTGGCCGATCTGGACGCACCAGGAACAGCTTCCCCCGGCCAAATTCGTGTTTGACGACGAAGATCGCCGCGGCATGGCCGTGGACTCGATGGTTTCCGGCGGTTGCATCATCTCCGGCGCCACGGTGCGTCACTCTTTGCTTTTTTCCAATGTGGTGGTGAACGACGGCGCGATGGTGCAGGACAGCGTGATTCTGCCTAATGTGACCATCGGCGAAGGGGCGCGTATTCGCAAGGCGGTACTCGACAAGGGCTGCGTGATTCCTGCAGGCATGGTCATTGGTGAGGACGAAGCGCACGACCGCCAGCGCTTTGAGGTCAGCGAAGGCGGCGTCGTGCTGGTTACGCCGGAGATGCTCAATCAACAGTTGCACCATGTGCGTTAATGGCGTTGTCGCAACCTCGTAACTATGCCTCACTACGCGATGCCTTGAATTTATAAGGGTGATTTGTAGGAGCGGCCTTGGCTGCGAACAGTCCATCGCAATCTTTTTGCTAAAGAACGAGTCGCATAACGCTAGGACGCCATGCTTGAGCCTAAATTCAGCACCGTTATCGTGACGACATCGTCTATAGCACCCATTTGAGAACATTCTGATGAGTACTACACCTGCGCCCGCCACACGTCTGAATGTCGTGCTGATGTGGCATATGCACCAGCCGGAATACCGTGATCCGTTCAGCGGTGAATTTCAGCGTCCCTGGACTTATCTGCACGCCATCAAGGACTACATCGATATGGCGGCGCATCTTGAAGCGCATCCGCAGGCGCGCGCCGTGGTGAATTTTGTTCCGGTGCTGTTGGAACAGATCGAAAATTACGCCGAGGCCTTGCAGGCGCATCTGTTGGATCGTCATGCCCTGCTGCCTGACCCCTTGCTGTCGGCGCTGGCGGCGGATAGCGCGCCGCAGGATGAAACGGCGCGGGCGGAGTTGATTGAATCCTGCTTGCGGGCGAATGAGCAGCGCCTGATAAAACGTTTCCCGGCCTACGCCGATCTTGCGCAAATGGCGCGGGACTTTCTCAAGAACCCGCTGCATCTGCGTTACCTTGGACATGCGTTTTTTACCGATTTGTGTGTTTGGTACCACCTCGCGTGGATGGCGGAAACCGTGCGTCGCCGTGATGAGCGCATCACGACCCTGATGAAAAAAGCCAGCGGTTTTGATGCACATGACCGTCACAGCTTGCTGGAAGTGATCGCGGAACTGATGACCGGGCTGATTCCGCGTTACCGTGAACTGGCGCGACGCGGACAGGTTGAGCTGACCATGACGCCCTACGCGCACCCGATCATGCCCTTGCTGCTGGATATCGGCTCGGCGCGCGAGGCCTGGCCGGATGTCGTCTTGCCGCAGGCGGACGGCGGCGTTGCGCAGTATCCGGGCGGCGAGGCGCGAGTGCGTTGGCATCTGGCCGAAGGTCGGCGCGTGTTCGAGCGCGTGTTTGGCATCAAGCCGGTGGGGTGTTGGCCCTCAGAGGGCAGTCTGAGTGAAAAAACCCTGCCTCTGCTGGCCGAGGTGGGCTTTACCTGGGCGGCGACAGGCAGCCAGGTGTTGCACAACAGCCTGCGCAAAAGCGGCGTTGCAACGCAGTACGCCGCCTGCCCGCACCGCTTTTATCGTATGGATGAGCATCCGTGCCCCAACCTGGTGTTCCGCGACGATGGCTTGTCGGATCTGATCGGCTTCAAGTATTCCACTTGGCACGCAGACGATGCGGTGGGCGACCTCATCAACCACTTGGTGCATATCGCCGATGCCTGTCCTGGCGAGGGTTATGTGGCCTCCATCATCATGGACGGCGAAAACGCCTGGGAGTATTACCCGGAGAACGGCTATTACTTCCTTGACGGCTTGTACAAACGCCTCTCTGAGCACCCGCGCCTGAATTTGACGACCTATCAGGCCTTGCTGAACGATGATCCGGTCATTTCGCCGCTGCCAAAAATGGTGGCTGGAAGCTGGGTTTACGGCACCTTTTCGACCTGGATCGGCGAGAAGGACAAAAACCTGGGCTGGGATTACCTGATTGCAGCGAAGCAGGTCTGTGATCGGGTGATGGCCAGCGCTCGTCTCTCGCCCGAGCAGGAAAAAGCCGTGCTGCTTCAGCTGGCGATTTGCGAAGGCTCGGATTGGTTCTGGTGGTTTGGCGATTACAACTCGGCGGAAGCCGTGCGCGATTTTGAACGTCTGTTCCGTCTGCACCTCGTCAGACTATATGAATTGCTGGGCGAAGAGCCGCCAGCCGCGCTGGCCAGCGTCATGGCGGTGGGCGCGGGCAACCCCGCAGCGGGCGGCGTGATGCGCACGGGACAACAAAGTTGAGTCATATCTTGAAAAGCGATCATTTCACAAATACGGAACAAGCCGCTGATTTACCTGAGGTTTTAAGTGTACGTCGCGCGGGCGTCCTACTGCATCCCACCTCGTTTCCTGCCTCGGAAGGGAGCATGGCGGGAACGCTTGGACGCGCTGCCTACCGTTTTATCGACCACCTGGCCGCCTGCGGAGTGACCGTGTGGCAGATGTTGCCGCTGGGACCTACGCATGGTGATGGTTCGCCCTACCAGTGCCTGTCTTCCCATGCAGGCAGCCCGGGTTTCATCGACTACGACCTGTTGTGCGAGCAAGCCGCATGGTGTCCTGCGGAAACGGCCAATCTGTCAGACGCCTGGCAGGGGTTTGAACGCGCTGCGGATGCCGCGGCGCGCACCGATCTGGCGCGCTTTGTGCGCGAAGAAGCGCATTGGCTGGACGACTACGCGCTGTTTGTCGCCCTGCGCGAGCAGCAGGGCATGTCCGCCTGGTTTGACTGGCCGCAGCCGCTGCGTGAACGCCATGCCCTCGCCATGCAGCAGGCGCGCATTGAACTGGGCGTGCGCATCGAGCAGCTGTGCTTCGAACAATACCTGTTCTTCCGCCAGTGGAATGCGCTGCGCGCCCATGCTCATGCGCGCGGCGTCCTGCTGTTTGGCGACATGCCGATCTACGTGGCGCACGACAGCGCCGAAGTCTGGGCGCAGCCGGAACTGTTTAGCGTCGATGCACAAGGCCAGTGCGAAAGCGTGGCCGGAGTGCCGCCGGATTATTTTTCCGCCACCGGTCAGCGCTGGGGCAACCCGCTTTACCGTTGGGAACGCCACCTCGCCGAGGGCTTCGCCTGGTGGAAGGCGCGCTTCGCCACCCAGCTCAAACTGTTCGATATTGTGCGCATTGACCATTTTCGCGGCCTCGAAGCGTATTGGTCGATTCCGGCGGATTGCGCCACGGCGATTGACGGCGAATGGGTGCTTGCGCCCGGCGACGCCCTGCTTGTCAGCCTGCGCGAGACCTTCGGCGCCTTGCCGGTGGTCGCGGAAGATCTGGGCATCATTACCGAAGAAGTCACCGCCCTGCGTCAGAAACACGGCCTGCCGGGAATGCGCATCTTGCAGTTCGCCTTTGACGGCAGCGCAGAAAACCCCTACCTGCCGCACAACCATACGGCGGACAGCGTGGTTTACACCGGCACCCATGACAACGACACCACCCTGGGCTGGTGGAACAGCCTGGATGAAAATGCCAAGCAGCATGTGCACGACTACCTCTGCGGCGAAGACGAACCCGAGTCCATGCCTTGGCTGTTAATGCGCATTGCCCTGGAGTCGGTCGCGCAGCTTGCCATTATCCCCATGCAGGATTTGCTGGAACTGGGTTCTGAAGCGCGCATGAACACCCCCGGAACCACGGAGGGTAACTGGCTCTGGCGCTATGACGAAGCGCAATGCACGCCGCAACGTGCGCAGCGAATGCGCGAAGCCGTTGCGCTGTACGGACGCTTGCCCGTTTCGGAGAAGGTTTAGAACCTGTTCACGATCTCTGATCGCTTGCAATCAGGCACGCATTGAACGGCTCATTATTGATTCGGCTAAATCAAGTTTGAATTTTTGACCAAGGTTGGGGCAATGTCACGGCTTAAAACAGAGCGGGATGGCCGAATCAATAATCAATCCAATGAATAAGTTATTGATACGGCGCTCAGAGACTGACCAACCGCAACAGTGCTTCCAATACACCTCGGATTCAAAAATTATTTTGCCGTATCAATAACTTGATTGACGAGTACACCCCATGGCTCCCATGCCTGCATTGAAACCCTATCTTTCTGTCGAAGATTATCTTGCGGGCGAGCAGGACGGCGAGATTCGCCATGAGTATGGCGCAGGTGAAGCCCACGCCATGGCGGGAGCCAGTGACCGACATGGATTGCTGGCGATGGCGCTCGGCGCTGCCATGCTTCCCCATGCGCGCAAGAAGAAATGCCAACTGTTTATGGCCGATATGAAAGTGCGCATTGACGACAGAAAGGACAGCTATTTCTACTACCCTGATCTGCTTCTAAGCTGCGACCCAGAGGATCGTGAATCAGCCTATTACCGTCGCAAGCCGTGTTTATTGGTGGAAATCGTATCGCCGAACACATTCCGCATTGATCGGTGCGAAAAACTGTTTGCCTACCGCACCTTGCCGAGCCTACGCGAGTATGTGCTGGTGCATCAGGATGAGCCGCAGATCGAGGTTTTCCGCTATCCCGAAGGCGCACACGGCATCTACACCACAGGCGCATTCCGGATGGAATGCCTGGATATGGCGCTGAGCGTGGAAGATGTTTATGCGGATGTGGTGGGAGAGAAATAAATGTTGAGGTACTTCCAACAACTGGGGTGACCCAAATTAACCACCTCCTACACCTAACATTTCTAGAAGATCCCCACGACAGATCGGAAGAGCACACGTCTGAACTCCAGTCACGTCAGTCAA
>CALKWL010000347.1 GCA_938004235.1 uncultured Gammaproteobacteria bacterium | reverse complement strand
GATTGACTGACGTGACTGGAGTTCAGACGTGTGCTCTTCCGATCTGATCATTCGCTGGTGATTTTTGGCATCAAGCACAAAAACAAGGTTTGACGGTTTGAAACTCCTTGCCCTGGACACTTCGACTGAAGCCTGTTCCGCAGCCTTGCTGTTCAATGGTCATGTGATTGAAGAGTTTGCGCTCACGCCGCGTGAACACACCCAGATGATTTTGCCCATGGTGCAGCGCGTGTTGGCCGAGGGGGGCGTGAGCCTGCGTGATCTGGACGGCATTGCTTTTGCCCGCGGCCCCGGCGCGTTTACCGGCTTGCGCATTGCCGCTGGCGTCACCCAGGGACTGGCGTTTGGCGCGAATCTTCCGGTGATGCCTGTCTCAAGCCTTGCGGCCTTGGCGCATGGCGCGTGGCGGCAGCGTGGGGCGGAAATCATTCTGACTGCGCTGGATGCGCGTATGCGCGAAGTGTACTGGGCAGCGTGGCGCGTGCTGGGCGAGGGTGATGTTCAGCCGGAGGGCGCGACGGAGTGCGTGCTTGCCCCAGCCAATGCGCCTGTTCCCAATGCGGGCGACTGGTTCGCAGCGGGTTCGGGCTGGTCGGCTTATGCGCCGATCCTCATGCCGCGCTTTGAGGCGGTGCTTCGTGCCTGCGATAGCGAGCTGTTGCCGCGTGCGCATGATGTCGCGCTGATTGCGGCCAAGCTGGTGCAGCAACACGGCTGGCTGCCAGCCGCCCAGGCGCAACCGGTCTATCTGCGCGATAACGTGGCGGACAAACCCAAAGTTGCACAAGTGGGAGTTTAAGCCGACAAAGCTTATGTTGGGTTGAATCCCAACCTACAGGGCTGTAGGCGGTACCGGCGATGCTTTGGAGGCTGCCGTGTTCCCTTCGGCCACAAACTGCATCAAGGCCTCGTCATGCGCATGAATCAGCGGAATAAGAGCCGGGTCGGTGCAGGTCAGTTCGGCGCATAATCCATCCTCGCGCGCGATCAGCTCCACTCGAATCGTGTCGCGTTGCTCAAACAACATGGCGAATAGTGGATCCCAGGAGCGAATGGCGCGTCCCTTGGCAAAGCGCGCCTTCATGTCTTCAGCGTGACGCAGCAGAAGCCGCGCAAGCTCGGGGTTATCGCTGGTGGTGCAGGTACGAATGCCGTTCGGCAGGTGCTCGGTCACGCGCTTGAGCGATGTGTGACCGTCAAGCAGTGCGGTGATGTCCGCTTGGTGCGCCTGATGTTCCGCATCGTCGCCACCGCGACCGTATTTGTAGACTTTTTCGCTCATGTTTTGCGTTCTCTCTTCTCGACAACAACGCGAGTATGACTGAAGCGATCCTGCCACGCACGCCTTGAGGGATCGACGTAGAGCCATAGCACCCCCAGCCCGCCCAGTCCCCAACTTGGAATTGCCCACAAGGCGCGACGGACTAAATCAGGCCACGCAGGCGTTGCGCCCTGCGCATCGACCAAGCGCAACTGCCAGGCGCGCATTCCCAGCGTCTGGCCGTTTTTACGCCAGAAAAACAGGAAAAATCCCAGCGCAGTCAGGTACAGCATGGCGACATACAGCCAATGCACGAGACCTTCCTGCGGCAAAGCCTCGCCGTGGGTGAAAGGAAGCAGCAAGGCGGTTTGCAAGAACCAGATGGCGATAATCAGCAGCCAGTCGTAAAGCAGGGCGCCGATGCGGCGGATCAGGCCGGCGGAGGAGGGTGCAGAAATCATATCCATGGTGTCAGCTCAATTTGCCAGTCGTTCGAGTCCGTCAAGAATCAAATCAAGCCCGAAGGTGAATTCATTGATGCCGGAATGCCGACCGGAAATCACTTCCTCTGCCCAGCCGCGTGCGTGTGGGTAGATCGCAGCGGGAAACATCGGAAGAAACTGCTCGGCGGCCTGAGCGTATTCCTGTTCCTCGATTGGAAAATTCGACTTCAGGAGCGTAAAGCCATAGATGTGGCTGTCAATCGCGTTGATGGCGTGATCGGCCAAAGCATAAGAAAAACCGGCGGCGCGCAGGCATCCCATTGAGGCATCTCCATAGCGCAGCATCGCCGGGCCGATATTGATACGCGAAACGATCAGCATGGAGGCCCAAGGGTGACGTAGCAACATTTCTTGCGCCGAAATGGCGCGCTGTCGCATCGCTAGCTTCCAATGGATGTTGGTGGCGGGCAGTTCAATCTCGGCCACAACCATGTTCACCATGCCATCCAGCAGATCGTCCTTGTTTTTGACGTGGTTGTAGAGCGACATGGCTTCGATGCCAAGCGTCTCGGCCAGTTTGCGCATGGATAGCGCATCAATGCCGCGTTCATCGGCCAGCGCCACGGCGGCGTTAAGAATGGCATCTCGGTTGAGGGATTTTGTTTGCGTTGCGCTTTTGGGGCGGTTTTTTTCAGAGTTTTCGGTCATCAGTGATCTTGACGTACTTACGGTGTAAGCCTATTCTTGCCCTGAACTTACGATGTAAGTATGGGGTTGGTTGGATGGGTTTGTTTCGATTAAGCGGGAGCGATTGTACGTTGATGCATCAGAACATGAAGTCTTCTATCTCTAAGAGTTTGGCTGAGAGTTTGGCAGATCGTCCGGGGGGGCGTGGGTTTGTCCCACGAGAAACGATGCGTGCCGTTGTCACCGACGCTTACGGAACGCCGAACCAGCTTAAGGTAGCCCAAGTCTCCCGACCCTCGATTCGGGACCATGAGGTTTTGGTACGGGTCTGCGCGGCAGCGGTATGTCGGGGTGACACCTATCTTTTGGCTGGAAAGCCCTACCTTCTGCGTCTTGGCGGCTACGGTCTGTTCCGTCCATTGCACGCCATACCGGGGCAGAGCTTTTCAGGTGTCATCGTGGACGTCGGACAGGGTGTAAGCGCGCATCGCGTCGGGGATTCAGTCTATGGCGAGGTTTCCTCCGGTGCGTTCGCCGAGTTTGTGGCATGTGACCACGCGCGGCTCGCGCAGAAGCCTGCCTATGCGTCCCACGCGGAAGCCGCCGCGCTTGCACTATCCGGCGTCACCGCGCTGCAAGGGCTCCGTGATGTGGGGCGACTGCAAGCCGGTGAATGTGTGCTCATCAATGGGGCTTCGGGAAGTGTTGGTACGCTTGCGGTGCAGATCGCCAAAGCACTGGGCGCACGCGTTACGGCAGTATGCAGCACGCACCATGCAGAGCTTCTTCGCACACTGGGCGCGGATGAGATCGTCGATTACACGCAACATGACTATACCCGCCTTGGAAATCAGTACGACGTGCTCTTCGATCTGGTCGCCAACCGCACTCTCAGGGACAACCAGCGCGCCCTGAAACCCAAGGGGCGATTCGTTGCAGCAGCCATCCCGCAGGGTAGGGATTGGGTTGGCCCTGTGGTGTGGTTGCTCAAGCTCGCTATCGCGGATGCCTTATCAAGATTGAGTTTCAGATCCATGTTTGCCGAACCCAATCGCGCTGATCTCGAACACCTGGCGCGCATGCTCGATGACGGCCTGTTGCGTCCCCTGGTCGAGCGTCGGTACGACTTCTCCAGTGTTGCCCAAGCCTATGCCCATGTTGCCAGCGGGCACTCGCAAGGCGCGACTGTGATTGAGGTATCACCATGAAGAAAGTCCTACTACACCCGTTAAGGTCAAGTGCTGCGGCCTTCTTATGTATGTTGTTTGCAGGTTGTGCATCAGTCAGCGGTGTCACCACGTCGGTGATTGCTGATAAAAGCGTGGAGCATGTGGTGACAGGCCGCGGTTCACCTACGGTCGTGTTTGAAAATGGCTTGGACGGTCGACTTGAGTGGTGGGCGCAGGTGTTGCCCGTAATCTCCAAGGAGACGCAGGTATTCGCCTACAACAGGCCAGGCATTGGGGCGAGTGCCGAGGTCTCAACGCCACGTGATGGCGAGACGGTCATCCGGGAGTTGAGAACGTTACTGCACGCCAAGGGAGTCGCACCCCCTTATGTGCTGGTTGGGCACTCCCTGGGGGGACTGTATATGCAGCTTTACGCCAGGCGTTATCCAAGCGAGGTCGCGGGTCTGGTTCTGGTCGATTCAACGCATCCGGAACAATTGAAAGGGGCCGGGTCGAAAGATAACTGGCCAGGTTGGTTCAATGTATTACTTGAGGCATCGCTCTCCGAGGTCGCACTCAAGGAGTTGGAAGCCATTCCTGTCACAGGATCCGAGATGCTGGCTTTACCCGTGTTCACAGGAAAACCCGTCATTGTCCTTAGCGCGCAAAAGCCTATGCAAGATGACTCGGAGATGGCTAGACACGCCAATAGCAAGCGTGTCGATATTGCGCGATTACATCCGGGGGCAAAACAGGTTTGGGTGGATAGCGGCCATGCCATACCCCTCGAAAATCCGCAGGCGGTGATCGCGGCGGTTCAAGATGTCCTGTCGATGCTCAAGAAGCAATCGACTGAAAAACAAGCTCAGGTTCAGCCATGAAAACCCTTAAAAGATTGCATTTCTCGCCCATTATTTTATTTGCGGCAAGCGCGAGCTTACTCTTGGCAGGGTGCTCCACCACGGTGGCCACGCTTAATCCGTCGCCGCAGAAGCCGGTTTGCGAACGGACATCAAGTGCTCTTGTGCTATGGGATACACAGTGGCGGCAGAATCAGAAGGATATTGCCGAGCGCGAATTTGCTGCTGAAACCGGTCTGCGGCAGTTTCTTGTTCACTCCGGCTGCTTTGCTCACGCGGAATTACGGCGCATGAGCCTTAAAGATTTGGAGCCATTAAAAGGCTCACATGACAGGTTCGATAAGGTCATTGCCATTACGGTGCGAGAAATAGGCCCCATTGTCATGCTGTTTTCCACCGATGGAATAATCGAGGGTGGAACAGAGGTGGTTTTGAATATTACGGAGTATTCACAGCCTGAGTTAAGCCCAATGCGTCAGTTCAGCGTCAATTGGTTCAATGGAGGTGGTTTCGTAATCAAGGGTGTGGAGTCTCTGCCAAGCGATATGCAGGAGGCATTGCGAGTTGGAATGAAGCCAGATGAGGGGCAGAAGAGGTAGAGTTCCTTTTGTGGCTGAGGAGTTGATTGTGCTTGCACTTCAAGCGTAAAACTTACAGCCGATGCGCGATACCTTGCCAGAGCGGAGCATTAACCAGATGGTGATAATCAGCAGCCAGTCGTAAAGCAGGGCGCCGATGCGGCGGATCTGGCCGGCGGGATTGGGGTAGGGCGACGTAGCCATTTAGAAGTTATTTATTCAAATCAGTGGGATGGAAAATTTTCAAGTGTGGGTTTTCATCGTTTAAGGGGAAGGAAAGGCGGCTTCGATTGTTGGGCTGGTTCTGGGTTTTTTGCCACGTAATTGAGCAGGGAGTCAGATAAGTAAGGAACTCTTCCAGAAGGTGTATATTTTGCTGCGGGGTCAAGGTGTAGATCTTGGTCATCAAAAAAAATATGAGCTTTAAATGCTTTCACTACTTTGCTTTTTTCTACACCACCCAAGAAAAAGATCTCGTTCACATAAACGTTCCAATGCCTTAATGTCTTGATGACTCGCATTTCAGCAGGGGTATTGCGTGCTGTAATAATTGCCATTCGAACTGGGGAAAACTCGACACTTGCAGGAAGTCTTTTTTGGAGGTGTGATAGTTTCCGTAGTAGCTGAGCATAGGGGCCATCAGGCATTGGCTCGTCTTGCTTAATGTCCTCGTTAGAATGAAAGTCCTCTAGTCCTTTAGTTTTGAAAACAAGTTCGCTACTGTCATCAAAAATTACGGCATCTCCATCAAATGCGATGCGTACTTGATCTTCCGGTAGCGATGTTTGGTTCTCTGGTGGCCTTTTTAGCACAGCTGCAGCACATGCTTTACCATCAATTACTCGTTGTGCGTCTTCGGTATTGGTGGTTAAAAAAAGATCTACATAAAATGCTTCTAGGTAATCCACAACAGACTCTCCGCCTGTGAAGGCATGTCGTGAAATTGCTAGGCCGCGGTCGCGAATGTTATTGAATACACGCACTCCTGTCTCAGGGCTATTTCTTGACATCACGACTACTTCAACAAGCGGTCTTCTGTCATTTGAATCTTGGAACTTGTTAAGCCCGAGAAGTGCTTTTACAAGTGGCATTCCCGTTCCGTCTGGGAGGGGGTCGTTTTCTCGATCAAGCATATACGCTCTGTACTCAGAAACTGCGCTCTGTGGATCCCCCTTGTATTTCTCTTGAAATACAGAGTCACTTTCGCTCATATCGAATAAAGCGGTTGCTGAAATTCCGACAACCAAAGTGTCTGAAAGATCAAATGCCATTTTTATTTCCCCTGAAAAAAATCTATATTCTAAGTATTTAGTTTATCGAGCAATTGTTCCACAAACTCAAACCGCGTTTCCGTTTCCTCCATCGGCGCGGTAAATCGCAACGTATCCTGCCCGCCGAGCTGGTAGGTTTTGGGTGCGGATTGCATCAGTTTGACGATGCACATGGGGTCAATCGGTGGTTTGGGGTCGAAGACGATGCGGCCACCTTGCGGGCCGGCTTCGAGTTTGCGGATGCCGAGCGTCTGGGCGCGCAGGCGTAGTGCGGCTTGGCGCATGAGGTTTTGCGCGGGTTGCGGCAGCAGGCCGAAGCGGTCGATCAGTTCGACGCGCATTTCGTCCAAATCGCGTTGGCTGGCGAGGCTGGCGATACGTTTGTAGAGAATCAGACGGGTGTGCACGTCGCCAATGTAGTCTTTCGGCAGCAGGGCGGGGATACGCAAGTCCACTTCGGTGCCGTGGCGCAAAGGCTGCATCAGTTCGGGTTGCTTGCCGGATTTGATGGCTTTGACGGCGCGGTCGAGCAGTTCCATGTAGAGGGTGAAGCCGATTTCGTGCATTTGGCCGCTTTGCGATTCACCCAAAAGCTCGCCTGCGCCACGGATTTCCAGATCATGCGTGGCCAGGGTGAAACCGACGCCCAAATCTTCCAGTTTTTCAATCGCTTCCAGACGCTTGACCGCGTCCGGAGTCATGCTGTCCTTGGGCGGGGTGATGAGGTAGCAATAGGCACGATGATGCGAGCGTCCAACCCGTCCGCGCAGTTGGTGCATCTGCGCCAGGCCGAGCTTGTCGGCGCGGTTGATGAGGATGGTGTTGGCACTCGGATTGTCGATGCCCGATTCAATAATCGTGGTGCTGACCAGGACGTTGAAGCGTTGGTGGAAGAAGTCCGCCGTGACGCGCTCCAGTTCTTTTTCCGGCATCTGGCCGTGGGCGAACTGGATGCGCGCTTCGGGGATGAGTTCGGAGAGTTCGCGCGTGATGCGCTCAATGCTGTCCACTTCGTTATGCAGGAAATACACCTGCCCGCCGCGCTTGAGTTCGCGCAGGATGGCTTCGCGGATCAGTGCCGTATCCCAAATGGTGACCATGGTCTTGATCGCCAGCCGCTCTTTCGGCGGGGTGGCGATAATCGAAAGCTCGCGCAGACCCGAAAGCGCCATATTGAGCGTGCGCGGAATCGGCGTGGCGGTCATGGTGAGTAAATCCACTTCGGCGCGCAGGTTTTTGAGCTGTTCCTTGTGGCGCACGCCGAAGCGTTGCTCTTCGTCGATGATGACCAGGCCGAGGTTTTTGAAGCGGATGTCGGGCGAGATCAGCTTGTGGGTGCCGATAACGATATCGACTTGGCCTTCGTCCAGCGCATTGAGCGTCTGCTTGGTTTCCTTGCCGCCGGTGAAGCGCGACATGCCTTCAATTTTGATGGCAAAGTCGGCGAAACGGTCGCGGAAATTGCGTAAATGCTGCTGGGCGAGCAGGGTGGTGGGGGCGAGCACGGCGACTTGGCGACCGCCTTGCACAGCCACAAAGGCGGCGCGCATGGCGACCTCGGTTTTGCCAAAGCCGACGTCGCCGCAGACCACGCGATCCATCGGCTGGCCGCTGGTCATGTCGTTAATCACGGCGCTGATGGCGGAAAGCTGGTCGGGGGTCTCTTCAAACGGAAAGGCTTCGGCAAACTGGGCGTAGGCGGCGGGGTCGAGCTGGAAGGCATGACCCTTGCGTGCGGCGCGGCGGGCGTGCAGGTCGAGCAATTCGGCAGCCACATCCCGCGTCTGCTCCATGGCTTTGCGCTTGGCTCGATCCCACACATCCGAGCCGAGTTTGTGCAACGGGGCGTTGTCAGGGTTGGCGCCGGTATAGCGGCTGATGAGTTGCAGGCTGGCGACCGGGACATAGATGCGGTCGCCGCCAGCGTATTCGAGGGTGAGAAATTCTTCGGTGAATCCACTGACATCCAGCACGCTTAAACCTTGATAGCGCCCTACGCCGTGGTCTTCGTGTACCACGGGTGCGCCGATTTCCAACTCGGTGAGGTTATGAATCAGGCTTTCGGCATCGCGCGTGCGCTTGCCGCGTTTGCTGCGCTGGGCAACGCGTTCGGCGAAGAGCTGGGCTTCGCTGATGATGGCGATGGGTTTGGCTCCCTCCCCCTTGACGGGGGAGGGTTGGGGAGGGGGTGATGGGGTGTGTGCGGAAGGCGCTTCGTAGCCAGCACTCTTCCCCCTCTCCCCCAGCCCCTCCCCCGCGAGGGGGGAGGGGAGATAAAAGCCATCGTCGAGCGGCGCGGTGATGAGGAGCTGGGTTTTGTCCGAGGCAAGGGCTTCGCTCCAGCTTTCCACAGTGTCAAAGCGCAAATCATGGCGGCGCAGCAGATCGCCCAAGGCTTCGCGGCGACCGGGGGATTCGGCGGCAATCAGCGTTTTGCCACCGAGTTGGTCGATAAAGTGGCGCAAGGCGTGTGCCGGGTCATCAGCTTTGGCTTGCCAAGCCATGTCAGGCAGCGCTTGTACCGGGAAGCGGGCGGCTTGTGGGAAGGCGGGGTCGCTATCCGCAATGATGCGAATGTGTGGGCGCTCAAACAGCAGACTGTTGAGTTGCTCCTGGCTGAGAAAAAGAATCTCTGGCGGCAGCAGTGGCCGCTCGCGGTCGTGGCGGCGTTGTTCGTAGCGCTCATGCGCTTCGCGCAGGAAGTCGTCCGCCGCCTTGTCGATGCCGGTCAGGCTGAGGCACAGGGTTTTGGCGGGCAGGTAGTCGAACAGCGTGGCCAGGCCGTCGAAGAACAGTGGCAGGTAGTATTCAATGCCGGGGAAGGGCATACCTTGTTGCAGTTGGCGCAAGAGATCGCGCCCGGCATTGTCAAAGTAGCTGCCCCACGCCTTGCGTGCGTGCTGGATACCCGCGTCGTCCAATGGAAATTCGCGCGCAGGGAGTAGGTTGAGTGCGTCGATGCTTTCCAGACTGCGCTGGGTTTCGGGGTCGAACAGGCGCAGGGTTTCGATTTCATCGTCGAACAAATCCACGCGCACCGGCAGGGTTTGGCCGCTGGGGAACAGGTCGAGAATCGCGCCGCGCATGGCGAATTCACCGTGCTCCATGACTTGCGTCACGCTGCGGTAGCCGGAATCGCTGAGGCGTTTGCGGAAGGTTTCGACATCCAGGCGCTGGCCTTTTTTTAGCTGGATGCTGCGGCCGCGCACATAGTCAGTCGGCGCAAGGCGCGTTAGCAAGGCCGGGGCGGAGACAATAACGATGCCGCGCTTGAGTTCGGGCAGGCGGTCGAGCGTGGCGAGGCGCTGCGCGATCAAGTCCTGATGAGGCGAGAACAGGTCGTAGGGCAGGGTTTCGGTGTCGGGAAACACCAGTAGCGGCAGCGTGCTCGCACCCATGAAAAAGCGACATTCGGCCTCTAGGCGATAAGCATCCTGCATGGTGGGCGCGATGAGCAGCAGCAATCCGTCGTGGCGTTGCGCGGTTTCGGCAATGAGCAGACTGGTGGCTGAACCGGCGGGTTGTCGCCAATACAGTGGGTCACGCGGATTTTTGGGCAGTGCTGGGCTAGATCGGAAGAGCGTCGTGTAGGGAAAGAGTGTAGATCTCGGTGG
>CALKWL010000346.1 GCA_938004235.1 uncultured Gammaproteobacteria bacterium | reverse complement strand
GTTTGGGGATAACCGCACCTCGGGAGGTGCCCGTGCTCCGGGAGGAGTTGCTCGACGAGCCACCGGGGCGGGCGGACACCGATCTCGTTCGACGGGTTATGAGGGCTGCGGGAGAGGGGAGTTAGCGCTCTTGCTGGCGTCGGAAGCTACCCAAGCACCAGTTCCCTTCCGGCAATGCGGCCTTATGTCGCTCGGCCAGAGTTGTCGTTCGCTTCTGTCCTGCCCGACGACTGACTTGCTTTCAATACCTGACGCTCGCCTGAGTCAGCCGGCGATGCATAATCAATGTATGCTTTCAAGGCAGGGGCTTCGGCATTTTTTTCGCGGCAAGGCGATATCCGTCTGCCGGGGCTTTAAATAGGCCAACTACTCAACGTGGTCGCTTACAACGGGGCATGCAGACCAATCACGGCGCATCGGTCATCAAGATTACCGCAGCCGGCTCAAACACGGCTACGATCTTTCAAACGCGTGAACACAATGGAGGTGACTGGTGGCAGAGAAAAAGAACGTGTTCATTAGCCACCTCCACAAGGACGATCATGGGCTCCAGAACCTGAAGAATTTGTTGGCGCCCAAAGGTATGGAAGTTAGGGACTCATCGATCCATACAGGAAAGTTCAACAATGCTACTGATGAGCACTACATCAAGACACAGATCCTTGCCCCTGCCATCAACTGGGCTGGGGTGTTCATTTGCTATGTCTCGCCCCAGACCAAGAACAGCGACTGGGTGAACTGGGAAATCGAATATGCGGCCAAACAGGGCAAGCGCATTGTTGGTGTTTGGGAGCATGGCGAGAAGGAATGCGACCTCCCGGAGGCCCTCAGAGAATATGCCGATGCCTTGGTTGGGTGGAACGGCGATGCAATCATTGACGCGATCAACGGGAAGGACTCTTGGGAAAAGCCTGACGGTGGCGCCTACGCCCAGGTTCCACTTAAGCGGCATCCCTGCTGATGGCTCGCATTCACTCCTATGTGGTGCGGTACGACAGTGGGTTCGCACCCAATCCCTTCTATGGCTACTGCACGCTTGCGACCTGCAAACCCAGTATCCGCCGATCCGCTGAAATTGGTGATTGGGTGGTTGGCAGTGGCAGCAATGATAGAACTGTCCGACGCGGTGGGCATCTCGTGTACGCGATGCGTGTCACCGAGGCGATGACATTCGACGAATACGGCGAAGATCCGCGGTTTGAATCCAAGAAGCCGTACCGCAATGGAAGTCGAAAACAGAGTTGTGGGGACAACATCTACTTCAGGGCTGCGCCTGGTGCCACCTGGCAACAGCGCGACTCATTCCACTCCCGCCCCAATGGTACGCTCAACCCGGACCATGTCACCCGTGATACTGGCGTCAACAGGGTTCTGATCAGCGATGACTATGTGTATTTCGGTGGCGAGGGTCCGGAGTTTCCCGGGAAACTGAAAGACAAGCACGATCGTCCCCTATGCAAAACAGGAATAGGTCTAATCACATTTTGCGACGCGCAACTGATTGCGAACCTTGAACAATGGATTCAAAGCTTTAACGTGAGCGGTTATCAAGGCGCCCCATTTGAATGGTTGACTCTCCGCAGGTGACTGATGGAAAAGGACGGCTCCCTCTTGCTCTCGGATTACGCTGCGGAGATTGCGGCCACAGACGTACTTGACCCGAATGACTTCACCCCTGTCCTCCAAGGTTTATACGGAGAAGTCGGCGGAATAATGGCTACGGCCAAGAAGAATGTTCGAGAAAGAACGGCTTACCCGGGTTTCAAGAAGGCGGCAGAAGAAGAGTTTGGCGACACCCTGTGGTATTTGGCCGCACTCTGCAGGCGCCTGCAGATTCCCCTTGAAGAGATCTTCGCGGAAGCTGCCAACCACGGCCATTTCAAGAATGTGGGCGCTGCAAGTGATATCACCGAAGGTGCGTTGGCCTATATCGCTGTGCCAACCGCTGCGACTACTTCGCTGGATTCCACCTTGGTACACTTGGGGCAGGCAGCGGCCGCCATGTTGGGAACCACTCCTGCACGAGCGGACTTGATTGTTTTCGCACGAACCTATCTGGATGCAATCCATGCGGCCGAACTTGCGTTTTCGGAGGTAGCTCGCGGCAATCTCCGGAAAGTTCGCGGCGCGTTCTTGGAGCCGCAGGCAGAAGACCTGGCTGGCCTTGATTTCGACAGTGAGTTTGG
>CALKWL010000345.1 GCA_938004235.1 uncultured Gammaproteobacteria bacterium | reverse complement strand
AACGACAAATTCTATGCCGCGGGCGGGGTGCTGAGCCGGAATGTCGATACCTTCCCGCTGTCGGATGATTTTGTCCCCACGCCCGAGCAGCCGGCGGGCGATCGGGTTCATGCCAACAGCAGGGATTTGAACGCCAATCTGAAACTCGGTTTTGTGCCCAATGCCACCGACGAATACACCCTGAGCTATTACCGCGTGGATGCGGAGAAAGGCGCGCCGCCCTACACGGGCAAGGTTCCGGGCAATCTGGTGTGGTGGGATTGGCCAAAGTGGGACAAGGAAAGCCTGTACTACATCGGCACGACCAAGCTGGGCGAGGGCTATGTCAAGACGCGCGCCTACTACGACAGCTTCAAAAACAGCCTGAGCGCCTATGACGACGCCAGCCTGAGCACGCAGAAGAAAAATTCGTCCTTCAATTCGACCTATGACGACTACAGCTGGGGCGGAAATATCGAAGGCGGCCTGCCCCTGGGCGATCACCTGCTCAAGGGGTTGTTGGCCTACAAGCTGGACGTGCACCAGGAAACCGATCTGGCCAAACAGGGCAAACCGTTTGACAGCCCTTGGCTGAAGTATGAAAGCAATACCGCCTCGGCGGGCATCGAGGATGTGTGGACGCTGGCCAAGGGCACGGAGCTGAGCCTGGGTTATCGCTACGACAGCTTTGAGGTGACCCAGGCCGAGGAATACGCCGACAACGCCAAAACCAAAATCAAGCCCATGAGCACCGGGGGGCGCGAAGGCGCCGACAATCTGCTGTTGACCTTGGGACATGATTTTGAAGGGCAGCGCGTTTACGCCGGCGCCGCGCTCAAAACCCGTTTTCCCACGCTCAAGGAGCTCTATTCCTATCGCCTTGGTCGCGCCATTCCCAATCCCGATCTGGGCGCGGAGCAGGTGACGCATTTCGAGCTCGGCGCGCGCGGCAAACTCGGCATGGTGAACTACAACGCGGCGCTGTTTTACGCCACGTTGCAGGACGCCATCGAATCGGTGTCGATCACCCCGAGTCTGACCCAGATGCAGAACGTGGGGGATGCCACTAACCAGGGGGTGGAAATCAGTCTCGACCTGGCGCTGGCCGAAGACTGGCTGCTCAGCGGCAACTACACCTACCTGGATCGCAGCTTGGGCAATGCCGCCCTCGTGCCGACCAATACGCCCAAAAATCAGCTTTACGCCACCCTGGCCTGGTTTCCGCTGGCGCTGGCCGAGCTTGATGCCGATGTGGAATACGCCTCCTCGCGCCAAAGCTCGACCGACGGTTTGCGCCCGGTGGACGGCTACACCCTGTTCAACCTGCGCGCCAGCTATGTCTGGGACAAGCAACTCACCCTGCGCGCCGGCGTTTTCAATCTGGCCGACAAAAATTACGCCGTCACCGAGGGCGACCCCATGCCGGGGCGCACCTTCCGCGTGAGCGCCAGCTATGCGTTTTAAACGGACGAGGAGCATTCAAGTGACGATTCTGAAAAACGGGTTATTCACAGCCTGGGCGGCGGTTTTTGCCCTGGCGTCAGCGGCGGCCTATGCCCAGGCCGATGCCTGCCATCCGCAAACGCCGCCGCAAAGCGCCTACGGCGCGAACCCGATCACGACCTACATGATCGCGGCGCTGGCGCCGGACAAGCTGATCGGCTGGAACTTCGAGCCGCCGCCGCAGGTGCGGGGGTATCTTGCCGATGCGCTGGTGGCGCGTCCGGTGGTCGGCGGCTGGTTCGGTCATGGCAAAACGCCGAACCTGGAAACGCTGGCGGCCATCAAGCCGCAGGTGAGTCTGACCTCCGCCGTGACCGTAAGCACGGATCGCAGCATTCCCGTCCTGGAAAAGCTCGGTCTGCCGGTGTGCAACCTGACGCTGAATCGCGTCGAGGATTATCCCGCCGCCTTTCGCCTTGGCGGAAGCGCCTTGGGCGTGGACGCGCGCGGCGAAGCCTTGGCGCGCATGGCGGAGGATTTGATCGCGGCGCGCAAGCGCACGGCGGCAAGCGATCCTTCGCCCAAGCCGCGCATCTACTATGCCGAGGGCGTGGACGGTCTGGCGACCGAGTGCGCGGGCTCGGTTCATGCCGAGGTGATCGAACTGGCGGGCGCGCAGAACGTGCATCACTGCCCGGCTTCCGCGCTGTCCGACCGATTCGGCATGGTGCGCATCGACTTCGAGCAACTGGCGGCCTACGACCCGGACTGGATCGTGACCCAGGAGAGCAACTTTGTACGCAAGCTCGGCGAAGACGCGCGCTGGCAGAGCTTGCGCGCGGTGCGCGAGGGACGGGTGCTGCTCGCGCCGCAAGCGCCGTTCCGCTGGCTGGATCGTCCGCCGTCCTACATGCGCCTGCTGGCGGTGCACTGGCTGGCGGAGCGCATTCAACCCAAGCCTTATCCGCTGGATGTGCCCAAGGCCACGCAGGAGTTCTTCGCGCTGTTTTTCCAGCGCGAGCTTGATGCTCAGGCGGTGCAGGCCGTGCTGAATCCGGGGGTGCGCTGATGCACATCGGAGTCATGCTGCATCTCACGCCTGAGTCCGGGCAGGACGCGAACGCGACCTACCGCGATTTCACCGCCTTTGTGCGCTTTGTCGAAACGCTGGGCGTGGAAGAGGCCTGGGTGACCGAACACCACTTCCAGTCAACCAGCCTCTGTCCGGCGCCGCATCTGTTGATAGCGCATTTTCTGGCCAGCACGCAGCGCCTGCGCCTGGGCTCCGCCGCAACCCTGGTCGGCTTTCACGAACCTTTGCTCGTGGCCGAAGAGCTGGCCACCCTCTCGGCGCTGTACCCAGGCCGGGTGCTTGCCGGGTTTGCGCGCGGCGGGCCGTTTGAAGCGCAAAGCCGGGTGTTCGGCGCCGAGGGCGAGCTTGCGCGTGCGCGGATGCTGGAGGCCGTACCGGCGATCGAGCGCCTGTGGCTTGAGCCGGAGGCGGGGCACGAGGGGGCGTTTTACCACTGGCCAGCGGTGGATATGCAGCCGCGCGCCCAGCCCGTGCCGATCTTTCTGGCGAGCAAGGATACGGCGGCGATTGAGCTCGCGGCGCGCTGCGGCTACGGCCTGATGAATGCGCAGTTCTGGCCGAATGCGCGCGTGCGCCTCTCGCGCGAGCTGTACATGCAGGCGCATCCGACGCGGCAGGCGCCGGATGTGATGCTCTCGCGCGGTCTGCTGCTCGATGATGATCCCGTGCGCGCCGCTCAATTGGCGATTGCGCATGTGCATGATTTCCGCGCGCAGAAATCGCAGCTCTGGGGGCAACACCAGGCGCCCGTTGCGCGCATGGACGACGCCGAGCTGTTGCAAAACATGCTGGTCGGCACGCCGCAGCAGGTGGCGGCGCAGGTGCGCGAACTGCGCGCCCTGGGCGTGACCCGGTTGGCGCTCAACCCCCTGAGTTGGCGGCATGAGACGCGCATGGCGCTGATCGAACGCTTTATGCGCGACGTCTGGCCGGCGGCTGCGGAGCCGGATGCGGCGGCATTGAGCGCGGCGGAGTTGGCGCAGGCATGAGTGCGGGTGCGCACATTGTCGCGCCTCGCCGCCTGGGCGCATCGCGGATTCTGCTGGCCTTGGGGGCGGCGCTGCTCGTGGTCAGTCTGACGGCCTTGCTGCTTGGGCGTTACGACCTTGCGCCGGGCGAGGGGCTGCGCGCCGTGCTCAGCGTGCTTGGACTGGCGAGCGGGCAGGGCGTCGATCCCACCCTGCTGGCCTTGCTTGCCGAGGTGCGCGCGCCGCGCGTGCTGGCGGCGGTGCTGATCGGCGCGGCCTTGGCGGCGTCGGGCGCGGCGTTTCAGGCGCTGTTCATGAACCCGCTGGTCTCGCCCGGCGTGTTGGGCGTGCTTTCCGGCGCGGCCTTTGGCGCGGCGCTGGGCATGGTGCTGTTCGAGCACTGGTTGTGGATTCAGACCTCGGCCTTTGTCTTTGGCCTGGCGGCGGTCGGCGTGGCGCTGTGGCTGGCGCGACAGGGCGGGGTGAGCTCGCTGACCCTGCTGGTGCTGGGCGGCATGATCTCCGCCGCGCTGTTTTCGGCGTTTCTTTCCATCGTCAAATACGTGGCCGACCCGTACAACACCCTGCCTGCCATCGTCTACTGGCTGATGGGCTCGCTGGCGGTGCTGGATGCACAGACCTTGGCCTGGGTTGCGCCCGCCATGGCGGCGGGGGTGCTGTTGCTCTCGCTGTTCGGGCACGCGCTGAATGTGCTGAGCCTGGGCGACGACGAGGCGCACGCACTGGGTTTCAACGTGGGGCGCACGCGCCTGGCGGTGATCCTGCTGGCCACGTTTCTTGGCGCGACCACGGTCGTGCTCGGCGGCATGATCGCCTGGGTGGGGCTGGTGATTCCGCATGTCGCACGCTTGTTGTTCGGCGCCGATAACCGTCTGTTGCTGCCTGCGTCGGCGCTGCTTGGCGGCATCTATCTTGTGCTGGTCGATGGCGCGGCGCGGCTGGCGCTGAGCGTGGAGATTCCGCTGGGCATCCTCACCGCGCTGATCGGCCTGCCGGTATTTGCCTGGGCGCTGCGTCGCGTGCAACGGGGCTGGGCGGGATGAGCGGCGCGACGCTGACCGCGCGCGGCCTGAGCGCGGGGCACGGGCGCGGCTTGGTGTTCGACGGACTGGATTTCAGTCTGCACGCGGGCGAGGTGGTCGCCTTGCTCGGCCCGAACGGCTGCGGCAAAACCACCTTGCTGCGCTGCCTGCTCGGCCTGCACCGTCCCGTGCGGGGCGAGGTGCGGCTGGATGGCGCGCCGCTGACGCAGGTTCCCGCGTTGCAACGAGCGCGGCGGATGGCCTATGTGCCGCAGTACCACCGCCTGGCGTTCGGCTACCGCGTGCTCGACATCGTGCTCATGGGGCGGCTGGCCGGGCGCGGCATGTTCGCCAGGGCGGGCGAGCACGACCGGAGTCATGCGCTGGCGTCGCTGGCGCGCGTGGGCATGGAGGCGTTCGCCCAGCATCCTTACACCGAACTCTCCGGCGGTCAGCGCCAACTGGTGCTGATTGCGCGCGCCCTGTGCCAGGACGCCGACATTCTGCTGCTCGACGAGCCGGTCAACAACCTCGATTACGGCAACCAGCTGCGCCTGCTGGACGCGATTCGCCAGCTTGGCAGCGCGCGGCGCGCCGTGTTGTTCACCACCCATCACCCCGAACACGCCCTGCACGTCGCCAGCCGTGCGGTGTTGATGAAGGCCGGGCGCGTGCTGGCCGAGGGAGCTCCGCAGGTCGCGCTTGATGCGGCGGCCATCGCCGGGCTGTACGACCTTGATTCCGATATGGCGCTGGGCGCTTGCGCTGTCGTGTCGTGATCTTGGGCAGGGTTTTTATTTGTTTATCGTTATGTAGTGAGGTTTATATCAAAATGGAAAAACGCTCCGCAATCAGGCGAGGCAAGCGCCTTTGCCCTCTGATCACCGCGCTGACTTTTTGCTCGGCCACATCCTCCTTCGCTGCGGATACGCTCGCGCCGATCACGGTTCAGGGTGTTTCGGGCAATTTTGCCGCGCTGGACGAGATCGGTAGCGTGACCCGAGTGGATGGCGCATCGGCGCGGGAAGCTGCCGCGCCGGGCGGGAACTCGCCTTCCAAAGTGGTGGAGTTTGCGCCCTCGGTGAATTTTCAGGGCGCGGATGCCTACGGCCTAAGCGAGGTGGGCTTTCATGAAACCCTGAAAATTCGCGGCGTGGGACAAACCGGGCCGGCTTCCTCGCGCAATATCGATAATCTTCCTGTGACCGGTAATCCCGGCGGAAGCAAGGGCGTTGTGGACATGGAGAACGTGGCCGAAGTCACGCTATATCGTGGTGCTACACCGGTGGATAAATCGCTTGGATTTTCCAACCTGCCGGGCAAAATCAACCTCAAAATGCTTGCCCCACGCGATCATCTGGCGACCGATTACAGTCTTACCGTGGGTAGCGATGCCTATCGTCGTCTGTTTGTACGTCAGGATTTTGGTCAGCATGAGCTGGCTTCCGGCTTTATTTCGGGCACATGGTCGGAGGGCGATAAGTGGAAAGGCGAGGGAGGGCTTGAACGCGGCAACGTGACCGGAGGGCTGAAGCTGGATGGCGGTGCAGACTGGCAGGCGGAAATTTATGCCGGTTACAACAAGGATCAACGCCATAACTACCGCTTTTTCGACTACGCCACGGCGAGCAATTTCGCCAATTACCGCAAGGATTGGGGCAATGACCCCGCCAAGGTGGATTATTACGACTACAACCGTCAGGACTTTGATGATCGTTTTCTGTTCGCCGATGTGAGCGGGCGAATCGCTCAAGGGGTGAAGCTGAGTTTCAAACCCTATATGACCGATGAGTCGGGCGAGTATTGGTTCAGTTCGATCAACAAGGATGACTCGACGAAAAGCCGGGTGGTTGAGTGGATGATTGACCACGACATCAAGGGTGCTGTCACCGAGCTGGACTGGAACCTGGGTGCGGAAAATCAACTCAAGGCCGGCGTGTGGTTGCACAGCCAGCAGCCTCCTGGGCCACCGGTGACGCAGCGTAAGTACAAAACCGGCGCCAATGGTCTGGTGTTTGACGGCTGGACGGTATTGGCGGACAACGAGCGTCATCGCATCGTTTCGCCCTATGCCAGCTGGTTTTCGTCGTATGACAGCTTCGATCTTGAGGCTGGCTTGCGTTACGTCGATTTGCGTCTGGGTGCGCTGACCGCCTATAACAACACCGGAGCGGCGGCCACGCAGTTCGACCCCGGCGCGGCGCGAGCTGCGGGCGGGGTGAATCGCATGGCCTCGGCGAGCGAAAAAACACTGACCACCTGGTTGCCGTTTGTGGGTCTTAATGCGCGCTTGGATCGCCAGACCAGTGTGCTGGCAAGTTTCGGACGCACCTACGGTCTGGATGTGAATCTGTTCCCTTACTACTACGCGCAACAGGCCACATTCAAGGCCAAGGGCGTAAGTTTCCAGTCTTTGTGGGATCGTCTTGAGCTGGAAACGGCAGATAACCTTGATCTTGGCATTCGCCACGCCCGTGAGGGCTGGCACGTCGGTGCCACAGCGTTCTACGCGCAGCATCACAACAAGCAATCCACAATTTATGACCCGGTGGTGGGCGCGCGTTATCCGTGGAATGTGGCCGACGCTACACGTTATGGCGTGGAGCTGGAGGGCGGGATCCAGGTCACGCCGGAGCTCAGCCTGTTGGGTAACTACAGTTGGAACGTGTTCCGTTATGACCAGGATCTTGCCCTGTCCGCCACATCCAGCATTGCCACGGAGGGTAAGCAGGTGGTGGATACCCCCGAACACATGCTCAAGCTCGGCGGGCGCTATACGCTGCATTCATGGACGCTGGGCGCGGATGCGCGCTACATCGGTACGCGTTATGGCGATGTGCTCAATCAGGAAAAGGTTGATGCAGTCACTCTGGTGGATGCCTCGCTGGCGTACCAGCTCGCGCCGTATGCCCGCGTGCGTCTGGAGGTGCTGAATCTGTTCGATAAGGAATACATCGGCCCGATCAACGCCGCCGACGACGCCATCGCCAACTTCACTGCCGCGCTCAATGGCGTGACCGGCAATGGCTCGCAGTACCAGTATGGTTCCCCCAGAGCCGTGTTCCTCAGCCTGTCGGGGCAGTTCTGACATGAGGCGTTTTATTTGTCGCATGGTTCTCGCGGCGTCGGCGGGGTGGTTTTGCACTGCGCCCGCCCAGGCGGAGGCCTTGTTGGTCGGCGCCGCCGCCGGTTACAAAAAACCAGTCGAAGCCCTGTGCGCCGAATACGTGCGCATGGGCGGCGAGGCGCCGCGTCGCTTCTACGGCAATCTCGGCCAGATCATCGCTCAGAGTGAACGCGACGCTCGGGTGGACGTGCTGATCGGCGACGCGGCCTTTCTCGACCAGTCCAAACTGGAATTCGCGCGGCGCGTGGACTTAGGCGTGGGGCGGCTGGCGCTGGCCTGGGCGCGCGGCGTGCGCATCGAGCGCGCCGAAGAGGCGCAAAGTCTGGCGCGCGTGGCCATGCCCGACCCGCGTCAGGCCATTTATGGCCGCGCGGCTGAAGCCTTTGTGCAACAGTCGGCATGGCGCTTTGCGCATCCGCCCAAGCTGCTGTCCACCGTGCCGCAGATCAGCGCCTACCTGCGCAGCGGCGAGATCGACGCGGGCTTCATCAACCTGACCGAGGCTCTGGCGCTGGGCGAGGCCATCGGCGGCTATATCGAGCTGCCGCGCGAGAGCTACCCGGCCATCCGCATTCAGGCGGCCTTTCCCGCCGCGGCGGATGACGATAGCGAAGATTGCGCGCGCTTTCTGCAAGGTGCCGGGGCGCGCGCCATCCTGAGCGCGCACGGGCTGTAGGCGCGTGCTCGATCCGGCCAGCCTCGCAGCGATTGTCCTCAGCCTCAAGCTGGCGGCGATCAGCGTGCCCCTGCACCTGCTGTGCGGCTTGCTGCTGGCCTGGGCGCTGACCCGGCGCGGCTGGCTGGCGGCTCTGCTCGATGTGCTGGTGACCTTGCCGCTGATCTTCCCGCCGGTGGTGCTGGGCTTCGCCCTGCTCTACCTTGTGGGGCGACAGACACCGTTTGGTGGTGCGTGCGCGGATTTAGGCATCGAGCTGGTGTTTTCATTCTGGGGCGTGTTGCTGGCCGCCTTCATCGCCGGCTTGCCGCTGGCGGTCAAAACCATGCAGGCCGCGCTGGAGGCCTTGCCGCCGAGCCTGCGCGAGGCCTCGCTCACCCTGCGTTACGGCGAATGGGCGACGTTCTGGGGCGTACTCGCGCCGAACATTCGCGGCGCGATCCTCACCGGCGTCCTGCTCGCCTTCGGTCGCTCGATCGGCGAGGTCGGCCTGTCGCTCATGCTGGGCGGCAATATTCTGGGCGAAACCGAGACCGTCTCGCTGGCCATTTACAACCATGTCATGGCCGGTGAACAACAGCAGGCCGCCGCGCTGTCCATCGGCTTGGGCATCGTCTCGACCCTGGTATTTCTCGCCCTGCGTTACACCTCAAGACCACGTTTCTGAATCCAAGCCCAAGGAGGTTTCATGCTGTATTTCACCCAGGCCGAGCTGGATCGCTTCATCGAAGAGGATCTGCCTTATCACGACGAAACCACGCGCGCCCTTGGTATCGGCGTCCAGCCCGGCGAGCTGAGCTTCGCCGCCAAGCGCGAGGGTTTCGTGCTGTGCGGCAGCGAGGAGGCGGCGCGCATCGCGCAGAGTCTGGGCGCAAGCGCTGAGCTTTTGCACCCGAGCGGGAGCTGGATCGCACCGGGTGAGAGCTTTCTGCTGCTGCGCGGCCAGGCCGGCGTACTGCACCGTGCGTGGAAAGTGACGCAGACGCTGATGGAGACCGCCAGCGGCGTGGCGACGCGCACCCGCGCCATGGTCGAAGCGGCGCGCGAGGCGAATCCCGAGGTGCGCGTCGCCACGACGCGCAAGGCGCCGCCGGGGATGCGCAAGCTGATGCTCAAGGCGGTGCTGGCGGGCGGAGGCATTATTCATCGTACAGGCGTATCGGAAACATTGCTGGTATTCGAGCAGCACCGCGTGTTTCTGGCGAATGAACCGCTGGAGCGTAGCTTCGCGCGCCTGCATCGCAATAGCCCGGAAAAGAAGATCATGGCGGAGGCTGAGTGCCTGGACGAGGCCTTGGCCTACGTCGAGGCTGGGGCGGATGTGCTTCAGATGGAGAAACTGTCGCCTGATGCGCTGACCAAAGCGGTGCGCGTACTGCGTGAGCGGTATCCGCGCCTGGTCATTAGCGCCACAGGCGGCATCACCGCGCAGAACGCGGCGGCGTACGCTGCCTGCGGGGTCGATCTGCTGGTGACCAGTCATCCTTATCATGCGCCGCCGGTGGATATTCGCACCAGTATGCAACCGCTGGGATCGATAGCGTTTTCGCCTGAGATCGCGGAGAACCCGGGTGTGGCGGGCGGGTTGTTTTAGGGTGTTATTTTGGTGCGCTGCGAGTTATTTTGGTGCACAGGTTTGTTAGTGGTGCGGAAGAACACGTTCAATGCAATCGTGCTTTGTTTCCTGGGGCAGCGTCCTGGTGAATTGGCATTTTTCATGCTTTGATTGCGGCCAGCCCCCGCAAGGGTAAACTTCACTCCTGTGTTGATTCCGGCCTTGAGGCTTTTATTTATTTGGAGATTGGACGATGACCCCAGCAGATGTCGAAAAGATGATTAAAGAAAACGGTGTCAAGTTCGTTGACTTCCGTTTTACCGACACCCGTGGCAAGCAGCAGCACGTGACTTATCCCGCCAAGCGTGTGGATGAAGAAGCGTTTGAACACGGCATTATGTTCGACGGCTCATCCATCGCCGGCTGGAAGGGCATCAACGCTTCCGACATGATTCTGATGCCGGATGCTGCGACTGCGCTGATGGATCCTTTCTCCGAAGAGCCGACCCTGATCGTGGTTTGCGACGTCATCGAGCCGGACACCATGCAGGGTTATACCCGTGACCCGCGCTCGGTCGCCAAGCGCGCTGAGGCCTATATGCAGGGTACTGGTCTGGCGGACAAGGCGTTTTTTGGTCCGGAGAACGAGTTCTTTATTTTTGATGATGTGCGTTGGGCAAGCGAAATGTCCGGCTGCTTCGTCAAGGTCGACTCCGCCGAAGCTGCGTGGAACACCGGCAAGGAATACGCCGACGGCAACATGGGTCATCGTCCGGGCGTGAAAGGCGGCTATTTCCCGGTTCCGCCGGTCGATCAGCTGCATGACATCCGTCAGGCCATGTGCCTGGTGCTGGAAGACATGGGTTTGAATGTTGAGGTGCATCACCACGAAGTGGCCACGGCGGGTCAGTGCGAAATCGGCGTGGGCTTCAACACCCTGGTGAAGAAGGCGGACGAGGTGCAAACCCTCAAGTATGTGATTCAGAACGTTGCCCACACCTATGGCAAAACCGTGACTTTCATGCCCAAGCCGATCGTGGGCGACAACGGTTCGGGTATGCACGTGCACATGTCGATGTCCAAAGACGGCAAGAACACCTTCAACGGCGACCAGTATGCCGGCCTGTCGGAAATGGCGCTGTACTACATCGGTGGCATCATCAAGCACAGCCACGCGCTTAACGCATTCTGCAACCCGTCCACCAACAGCTACAAGCGCCTGGTGCCACACTTCGAAGCTCCGGTGAAGCTGGCGTATTCCGCGCGTAACCGTTCGGCGTCGATCCGCATTCCGTTCGTTTCCAGCCCGAAGGCTCGCCGTATCGAAGTGCGTTATCCCGACTCGACTGCCAACCCCTATTTGGCGTTCGCTGCGCTGTTGATGGCCGGTCTGGACGGCATCAAGAACAAGATTCATCCGGGCGAAGCCGCCTCGAAGAACCTGTATGACCTGCCGCCAGAAGAAGAGAAGCTCATCCCTGAAGTGGCCTTCTCGCTGGAGCAGGCGTTGAATGCGCTGGATGCCGATCGCGCTTTCCTGACTGAAGGCGGTGTGTTCACCGATGACCTGATTGATGCTTACATCGAGCTCAAGCAGGGCGAGATTCAGCGCGTGCGCATGACGCCGCACCCGCTGGAATTCGACATGTACTACAGCCTGTAATTTGGTCTGTAATCAAGCTCATCTGAGTGCATGAATCAGCCCCGCCTTGTGCGGGGCTTTTTATTTTCACAGCTTTGGACAGTCTTGGCGTCAGTTCGCCTCAAGTCCGGCTACACTCGTTCCTGTTGCATTTTGAGGGATGTCTCAATGAAAAAGTACGAAGCGGTTTTTCTGGCCTCGGCGGCGCTATGGTTGTCTTCTGCCGGGTTTGCTGCGGATACGGCGACTCAGGTGTTTCGTTCGGTGGATGCGCAGGGGAATGTGGTGTTTACCGATACGCCACGCGACGGAGCCAGGGCGGTGGAGATTCAGTCGCCGTCAACCGTGAGTGCGATGCCGGCACCGCCCGCAACGCAGGTTCTGTCTCCGGCTTCAGACGCGGCGCCCGCCGACCCCAATGCGTTTGCCGGATATCAGGCTTTGGTGATTACCCAGCCCGAAAATGGTGCGGCTCTGAACGACACGGCGGGCAACGTGGCTGTCGGCGTGAGTCTGGTTCCGGCGTTGCGCACCGACTTGGGGCACGGATTGACGATCACTCTGGATGGCAAGCCGGTGCTGCAAAATAGTGCGCAGATGAGCGTGATGCTGGAAAACGTGGATCGTGGCGAGCATGTGCTGGAGGCGTTTGTACGGAATGCCGGCGGCCAGGTGCTGTTCCAGTCCGCTCCGGTGCGCTTCAGTCTGCAACGCACCAGTATTTTCCTGCCGGGGCGCGCTAACCAGCATCCGCGCTGAATGCGCATATGCTGACGCCGTATACCCTAGCAGCCTGTCGAACTTGAGCGGCTTTTGCAGCCAGATCGTCTCAAGTCCGACAGGCTGCTAGGCGTACTATTTAGGGGCAGTTGGCCTGAACGTTGCTTTTATTTAGGGCATGAAAACTGCTGCTCCCGAATTTTCCAGACTGCCCGCTTTCGCTCTGCTTGAGCACCTGAGTGTGGCTGTGTTGTGGCTGGATGAGACACTGGCTCTGGTGTACCTCAATCCGGCGGCTGAGAGCCTGCTTGGCACCAGTGTGCGTCAGGCGCGGGGCGTGCCGGTGCGTACGATCCTGCCGGGTGAGATTGTGCTTTTGGAGCATGTGCAGCATTCGCTGGATCGCGGGCATCCCTGTACCTTGCGCGAAATTTCTTTGCACGTCGCCGGGCGGGATGTAGTGGTTGACTGCGTGATTAGCCCCTTGCAGGATCCCGTGCTTGGCAAGGGCTTGCTTGTTGAGATGATGGATATTGACCGGCATTTGCGCATTGCGCGTGAGGAGCACTTGCTGGCGCAGCAACAGGCAACGCGCAGTCTGTTGCGCGGTCTGGCGCATGAAATCAAGAATCCGCTGGGCGGTCTGCGCGGCGCCGCACAATTGCTGGACGCCGAGCTGGACAACCCCGAGCAGCGCGAATACACCGAAGTGATTTTGCGCGAGGCGGATCGTCTGCGTGACCTGGTTGATCGCATGATCGGTTCGCCGGTCTTGCCGAAGAAAACCATGCTGAACATTCACGAGGTTCTGGAGCATGTGCGTCGTCTGGTCGCCATGGACAACAAGCAAAGCGCATTACGCCTGGTGACGCGCTACGACCCGAGTATTCCGGAGTTGTACGCATCGGCGGATTTGTTGATCCAGGCCGTGCTGAACATCGTGCGTAATGCCGTACAGGTGATGGATGACCAACCGGACGCCCAGGTCATCTTGCGAACCCGCGTGATGCGCCAGTTTACGATCGGTAATATCCGTCACCGTCTGGTGGCGCGTATCGATATTGAGGATAACGGCCCAGGTATTCCCCCGGAATTGCAGGACACTCTGTTCCTGCCCATGGTCAGCGGGCGCAAGGGCGGAATCGGTCTGGGGCTGTCCATCAGTCAGTCCCTGATTGCCCAGCATAGCGGTCTGATCGAATTTACCAGTCAGCCGGGTAAGACGGTTTTTACCATTCTTCTACCCTTGTCTACTCAGGGGGAGCTTTGAATGAGGTCACCCAGGAATTCATGCGGGGGCGGGCTGACCCCAACCGATCTTTCCTTGTTGCCGATTTCAACGGAGGTTGCGCCATGACAGCGACGCAGGATGTCTGGATTGTGGATGATGATCCGTCGATTCGCTGGGTTCTTGACAAGGCCATGCGCAAGGCGGGGTTGAATACGCGGGTGTTTGAGTCGGGCGATGATGTGCTTGAGGGTTTGCGCAAGCAGCAGCCGACGGCGTTATTGAGCGATATTCGTATGCCGGGCATGGATGGGCTGGAGCTGCTGCGCGAGGTGCGTGAGCGCTATCCGCGCCTGCCGGTCATCATTATGACGGCGCACTCGGATCTGGACAGCGCGGTGAACGCCTTTGAAGGCGGCGCATTTGATTATCTGGCCAAGCCGTTCGATACCAACGAGGCGGTGAGTCTGGTGCGGCGGGCGATTGACAGCGCCAAGGATGTGGTCAGCGACGCGCCCGCTGAGCCTGGGGAAACGCCGGGCATTATCGGGCAGTCCCCCGCCATGCAGGAGGTGTTTCGCGCTATTGGCCGCCTGGCGCGCTCCAGCATTACGGTGCTGATTACCGGCGAATCCGGCACGGGCAAGGAACGCGTGGCGCAGGCCTTGCACCAGCACAGTCCGCGTGCCAAGGGGGCGTTTATTGCGCTGAATACGGCGGCGATTCCCAAGGATTTGCTGGAGTCCGAGTTGTTCGGCCATGAGCGCGGCGCATTTACCGGGGCGCAGGCGCAACGGCGCGGGCGTTTTGAGCAGGCTAACGGCGGCACCTTGTTTCTGGATGAAATCGGCGACATGCCTTTCGACCTGCAAACCCGCTTGCTGCGCGTGTTGCAGGAGGGCGAGTTTTATCGTGTCGGCGGCCACACCCCGGTGCAGGTGGATGTGCGCATTATTGCGGCGACGCACCAGGATCTGGCGCAGCGCGTACGCGACGGCCTGTTCCGCGAAGACTTGATGCACCGTTTGAACGTCATTCGCCTGGAGCTTCCGCCTTTGCGCGAGCGGCGCGAGGATGTATCGCTGTTGCTGGACGTGTTTCTCAAACGTGCGGCGCGCGAATTGGACAGCGCGCCTAAAACGCTGACGCCTGAAGCCTTGGCGCTGCTGGAAAACTACGACTGGCCGGGTAATGTGCGCCAGTTGGAAAATGTCTGCCGCTGGTTGACCGTCATGGCGAGCGGGCGAGAAATCATGCTCAGTGACCTCCCGCCGGAAGTGTTGCGCCCGGCGCAACGCGAGGGCGCAGGCGGGTCGCCGAATACGCTGCAAGCGCCCGCGCGCGCGATGCAGGAGCGTGATGCGGCGGACTGGTCGCTGTTGCTGCGCCGCTGGGCGGATGCGCACCTGCTCGACGCGGACAAGCCCTTGCTGGATGAGGCCGTGCCGATCTTTGAGCGCGTCATGATCGAAGCGGCCATGGCGCATACCCACGGCCTGAAG
>CALKWL010000344.1 GCA_938004235.1 uncultured Gammaproteobacteria bacterium | reverse complement strand
GCATACGAGATTACTGACGTGACTGGAGTTCAGACGTGTGCTCTTCCGATCTAGCGCGACTCAAGTCTTTCGCCATCGGGGGAGTGTGATATGCGCTGGATACCCAACAATACCAAGTTCGATTTTTACGGAAAGCGTTATATCGCCTATGCGGTGACCTTGTTTTTTGTACTGGCGTCGATCATTTCGCTTTCGACTAAAGGCATTCACTTCGGTCTGGACTTTACCGGCGGCATGGTGGTTGAAGTTGTCTACCAGCAACCTGCTGAGCTCGATAAGGTGCGTTCCGTGCTGGCGGAAAAAGGGTTTGAGGGGGCGTTGGTGCAGCACTTCGGTTCTGCCAACACCGTGCTGGTGCGCCTGCCGCCGAAGGAGGGGGTGAAGCAGGTTGAGTTCTCGACCCAGGTTCTGGGCGCCCTGCGCACCCTGGAGCCCGGGGCGGAGATGCGCCGGGTGGAGTTTGTCGGTCCTGCGGTGGGCAAAGAGTTGGTGGAGAACGGCGCCTTGGCTCTGCTGTTCGTGATGATCGGCATCATGATCTACGTCGGCTTGCGCTTTGAGTTCAAGCTGGCCTTCGGCGCGATTCAGGCTTTGGTGCATGACGTTCTCGTTGTCATGGGGTTTATCAGCTTCTTCGAGTTCGAGTTCGACTTAGCCGTGCTGGCCGGAGTGCTGGCGGTCATGGGCTATTCCGTCAACGACACGATTGTGGTTTTTGACCGGATGCGCGAGAACTTCGTCAAGATGCGCAAAGCCACGCCAGTCGAGGTCATGAACAAATCGGTGAACGACACCCTCTCTCGAACCACTATGACGTCATTGACTACGTTTTTGACCGTGGTGGTGTTGTTCTATTTTGGCGGTTCGGCGGTGCATGGGTTCTCTTATGCGTTGTTAATCGGTATTTTGGCCGGTACCTATTCTTCGGTCTTTGTTGCGGCAGCCTTGTCCTTGGCCATGGGACTGAAGCGCAGCGACTTGGTGCGTGAACGTACCAAGGATGGCGAACTGGTGGATGATCGTCCGTAAAACGGTTCCATTTTTCTGCTGGACATAAAAAGCCCGGGGTGATCCCGGGCTTTTTGTTGGCAGTTTGAGGGGGGGGTTAGAAACTGGTGAAATCGAAATCCAGACGATCTGACAAACCTTGAATGAAGTTGCCCTGCAAAAAGTCTGCGCTGCTCATGGATACGATTTGCAGTGTGGCTGCGTTTTCAATCTGGGGAACAATGACTTCAATCCCTTCATGTTTTTTAAGCGTGTTGATGACGTCCATCAAGCGGGTCTGGTTGGCCTTTTGCGCACTTAAATTTTGCAGCAGATCACGATCCAGTTTGACCCAGGCCGCATTCAGGCGGGTCAATACCTGATTTACGGGTTCGCTATGACCCATGCCATCAATCAGCAGGCTGGAGTGCACGCGTTGCAGATTTTCCAGAAGCTGCTGGGCTTGTTTGAGTTGTTCTTGTGCTACGGTCTCACTGATTTGCAGCACAATGGCGCCATCGTAAATCTGCGCGGTCAGGATTTGTGTGCTGAACCAGGGGTAAAAGTCTGCACTCAGCAGGGTGGGCGTTGAAATTCGCACAAAAAGTTGCAGGTTCAAACCGCGCTTGCGTGATTCGACGATGTGTTGAATCGCGCCTTGAATCACGTAGCGGTCGATGTCGATACTCACGCCTGATCGTTCCGCAGAATCCATAAATGTCTTCGGTTCGACCAGTTGACGTTCATCGTCCAGCAGACGTAAAAACAACTCATAACGCTGGCGACGCGTATCGCCATTCAGGCTGAGAATGGGTTGGAAAAGTAGCCTGAACTGGTTGTTACGCAGCGCATCACGAAGCAAGCGATTCCAGTGTTCGTCTTTTTCCGCCTGAGAGGCGTCTTTCTCTTTGGGTTTGTAGAAAATAACGGATTCATTGGTGTTTTCGGCTGACTCGGCGCTGACACGTTCGGCACGCCGGAGCAGTTCATTGAGCGTTGGGCTGTGTTCATCCAGGATGACGACTCCTGCGGTTGCATCCACCGTGACAGACTGACCGCCAGCCTCGAAAACATGCTGAGCAAGTTGGTGAACAAGGTTGTGCGCCAGCTCATGTGCGTGGTCCAAGGTCGCTTGATGCGTGTCGTCAATACTCGGTTCGAGGATGGCAAAAACATTGGAGCTATACAGGGAAATCAGCGTGTTGCCTCCAACGTGCCGTTCGAGGATACGTCCAGCTTCGGCAATCAGGGCATCGCGACCGACAACGCCGATCTTGTTGCGAATTTCGGACGAATAGCTGACCTGAAGGTGGATCAAAATAAACTGCCCTTGCTGGGCGTGAGCCACGGAAAGTTTGTTTTCTAGTTGCTCAAGATAATACTGGCGGTTGAGCAGGCCGGTTAGCGGGTCGCGTTGACTGAGTAAGGCAATTTTTTCTTCGAGCGCTTTGGTGTCGGCATCATTGGTCAGGCGAATCAGGACTTGGGTGCACGGCTCGCCGTCAATGGTTGCAGGAGAAAACTCGACGCATGCACTAAACTCGCTGCCGTCCTGGTGCTTGAAGTGAATATTTTCCAGGGTCTGCAAATCATCTGTTTTAGGCGCGCCGCTGCGAATAATTTCCCGTACTTTGGCGTGATCGCTGCTTTGAATGAGATCAAGCAGCGGCGAGCCTTCCATTTCATCGACGCTTCTAAAGCCCAGCGTTTCCAGGTAAACATCGTTTGCGTCGATGTGCATACCGCCATGAATATAAGCAATTGCATCCCGCGAACTCTGCATCAGGGTTTTGCAGCGGCGTTCGGACTCCTGTTGAATGACCTCAAGTTTTACTAATCTGCGCGCGCATTGGACGCGCTCGGCTTCGCGTTTCAAAACATGCAGAACATGGGCGGAATTGTCGAGATTGATTAAATCACAAGCCCCCAGAGCAATGGATTTATTCAGCAGCTCCACGCTGTAATTCATACTCATGGAAAGCACGGGCAGGCCTTGGTGCTGTGCATTTACAGTCTTGACCACCTGACTCAGACTTGGGTCAGTGATTTCATCCAGATGAAGCACCATGTCTACAGGATCTGTGCGCAAAACTTCAAATAGTTTCGGCAAGTCTTCAATATGCTTGGCTTGGGCTTGAATACCGGCATTACGCAATAAGCTGGCCAGCTCCAAGGTGTCGTTGATCGAGTCGTGAAAGGCGGCAAGAAAAAGAGTTGAGGCAGTTGTTTTCATGATGAAGCACCAAAGGCGCGGGTCGTAGAGCTGTCAGGCTGGGTTGATTCACTCGTATCCCGGAATTGGAACACGCAGACAGATGTGGTTTGCATGATTTTTTGACCGAGTATGTATTCGAGCATGGGTTCGTGCTGATTGGTTTCGTCAGGATTGGTGGGGGCGGTGGGAAGGAGAGCCATGACCGATGCGCCCATACGATACTCCTGATTGGGAAGTACCAGCAGTGAATGCTCAGAGCGCGGTGACGGCGGGAGCATCAGGGCATCGTACCATTCAGAGGTATTTTGATGACTTCCTGAAACACGAATGGGTCTGGCTTCGTGAGCTAATGTTTCAATTCCAAGCTCATAGATCGAGGCTCCTGGGTTACTCTCCCAGCGAAGGATGCCAATGATATAGCTCGAAGAGGTTTTGTTTTGGATTTCAACAAGCACCAGGTTTCCGATACTTAAAATCGTGTCGTCTTTTTTGTGGTGTGCGCTGCGTAGGTGAACTCCATCCGCAGACACATCTTCAATATCCCATGGTTGAGCTGTACGACGCGTCGTTTGGGACGAAAAAATATTTGCGTCTGTCTGCATCCCGGCTGACGGATGGGGTGGTTCGTAGATTAAATGACCACGTCCAACCATATCCCATAAGGCATCCGGTTCAGTGTTTGACGCCGGCTTTTCAATGAGGTTTGTCGCTTGCGGCGGCGTATCGATGCCTTCTTGCACTAGCCGTGGGGACGACGGCTCATGAGTGCAGTTGAGTTGTCCAGGCAGGCTTCCGAGCAAAAGTTGGTGAATCACGCTGATTCCAGTGTACAAATAACACTGACCATGGGCTCTTGGGCGCTCGCAGCGCGGTTTTACAGGTTGCTGGAGATGAGATATGACTCGCTCCAAAGTCGAGCGGGAGATGAGTACGGCACAATCACTGATATAGATGAAATCGCCAGAAACATTGCTGAGTATTTCCTGGATGGCGTTTACCAGTGGCTCAAGCACAATGTAACGGGAAGCATGATGTATTGCCTGGCTACCTTCATCCAGGTTTGGGATATATCTTCGAGGAGGAATGTCGTGCTCAAAATTGATGCCAATCCATTCGCCTGTGTCGGTCGGCGTGTCGTGACGGACTTGATTCGTCGATGCGTAGTGCACAAAACAAGCCAGTAAAGGACGTATTTCTTGTGACGGCAAGGCATTGGACGGCAGTGTGGCGATGATGCACAAGCCAATCAAAATTTCTCCAAGTTTAAGACCAATCGGCATGTCGTTCGACTTATTGGATAATTTTTCGAATAGCTTGGCATTTTCGGTTTCCTGCCAAAGGATATAGAGGTTATGCCAATACCCAGGCTCTAAAGGCATGTACAAACTAAGTCGTGCGAGAGCAATTCGTGCGGAAAGATTGATCGCGCGATTGAGCACGGTTTCTCTCGGATCCTTACCCCACAAGGGCTTGAATTTGCTGTGCTGGGAGAGAGCGGCCTCGCTGTAACTTTGTTGTGAGAGCTTGGCCAAACGCTCAAAACTCAGAAATACAGTGTTTTCTGCATAACATTGCTTCTGTAATGAGCCATTGAGCTGGTGCTCGAATACATCCAGCAGACCCTCGATACTGGGCCATAAAATTTCCAGCATTTCAATCTTGGTGTGTATTGACGCACGCGACAGCGCGCTGGACTCCAGAAGCTCAACAAGCACCCCAAGTTCGTTGAGAGGGTCGAGAACGGTGCGTTGAGCCAGGAAGGCTTTCAGCTCACGCGGTGAGTTTATTTCCGATTCAGGCATAAAGTGGCTCCCTTTGCTTTAAGCCGGCGGGGTAGGGCGTTCGTCGTTCAGTTGTTCTTGCTTTATAGGCCATGTTTGCGTCTGAGCCAAGGCTTCACCCATGCGCACGCACATGCCGACGGCAAGGTCGGGGCGAAACTCGAATTGCGCAGGTAAAAGCAGAATCACGGTCGAGCCCATATTGAATCGTCCCATTTCATGGCCGCGAGGCAGCTCGACTCGAACCTGCTCTCCGTAGTTCCAGACGCCTATTTCATGACCGTGGGGCGGGGTGACCAGGCCTGACCAAACGGTTTCGATGGCGGCTACATTCATTGCGCCCACCAGAACCATGCCGATGCGCCCTTGAGCGCTATCGAACAGCGCCGCAACACGTTCATTGCGCGTAAAAAGGCGCGGTACGCGCGCAACAGTAACCGGGTTTACCGAAAACAGGCGGCCTGGGACATGCACCATCTGGTTGAGTCGACCGGCCAGGGGCATGTGGATACGGTGGTAATCCCGGGGGGACAGATAAATTGTGACAAACTTGCCGTTGCGAAATGCGTCGGCGCGCGAAAGATCTCCGCCCAGCAGCTCAACCAGTGAGTAGTCATGCCCTTTAGCCTGAAAAATTCGTCCGTCTTCGATGGCGCCGATTTGGCTGATTGTGCCGTCTGCGGGGCAGGCCGCAACATCTTCGCCTGCGGCCAGCGGGCGTAACTCGGGCTTGAGGGCGCGGGTGAAAAATGCGTTAAATGTGGCGTACGCGGCAGGGGAAGCCTCCTGAGCCTCATCCGTAGTGACGGTGAAATGTTTTACAAAGGCGCGAATGGCAGGCGCAGCCAGCGGCGAACGCCAACGTGTCATGGCATAAACGGAGCGCGAAATGAG
>CALKWL010000343.1 GCA_938004235.1 uncultured Gammaproteobacteria bacterium | reverse complement strand
GATCCGCCGCCCACGGAGTTCTACACTCTTTCCCTACACGACGCTCTTCCGATCTCGCAGGCGAGCCTTAATCAAAGAATATATGGTGGCGACAGGTCGCCACCGAACCATGTAACAAGCCGCCGATCAGCTGAGCTCGGGGTGGGCAGCGCCCAACACCAAACGGTGCAGATAGCGGTTCATCTGCACCATCGCCGTGCCGCTTTCGCCGGTAAAGCCGGTCAGTTCAATGTGCTCAACAATGCCACGAAAAAGTACGATTTCTTCACGTTGCTCGCTGATAAACCATTGCAGCATATTGAAGGTGCTGAAATCCTTTTCCTCAAGCGCAACTTCGGCCAGACGGTGAATCTGCGCGGTAACCTTCTGCTCGTGGGCATAGGCGGCGCGCAGCACCTCCACCAGGTTGTCATATTCAGCACGCGGCGCTGGAACCGCGCCAATCAGCACCTGCGCACCGGACTCGATCATGTAGTCCACCAGCTTGTCGCGGTGGATCATTTCCTCCGGCACATGCGAGCGGAAGAAAGTCGCCGCACCGTGCATACCACGGTCTTCACACCACATGGCCATTTGCAGATACAACTGAGCCGCATGGGTCTCGTGGGTAATCTGCGCATTAATCAGGTCAGCAATATTGGCTTTAAGCATGTTTGGGTCACCTTGAGCTAGGTTGGCTGGCTTGCGTGATTGCTGGCTGGCTACTGGATTGAAAAACACCTGAAGCACGCTCACCCCGAGCGCCCCCAGTCATAGGTCAGGTTAATGAAAAAATACCTTGCCAATCCATTAATCCCGCCATACGGCGGATGATAGACCGTATCGGTCACATTCCCCACGCCTGCGGTCAGCAAAAAATCATCCACGCGCATCCCGGCATACAGGTTCAGCAGTGCATAGGGTTCAAAGCCGCCATACTGCCTGACCTCGGGGGTATCGGTCACGCCGATGAACTCCGCCATCACCCAGGGCTTCCAGGCGTGCTCAAAGCGGTGCTTGTAGGACAGATTCAAGCGAATCGGCTGCGAGTTGGCGATCACGAACACGTCGTCCGAGCGAATATCGTTGTACCCCAGAGCCGCCCGCACATCGTGCACGCCATCGTCATAACGCGCGCTGAACTCCGCACCCTGATTGGTGACGTGCTCGGAATTGTAGTACTGCACAAACTGGCTGAAAAACTCGTTCTCCCTGCCGTTGAAGTCGCCTGTGACCGGGTTACACAACCCCGCCGAGACGCACTGGCGCAATCCATCAGGATTGGTGAGCTGGCGCACATTCCTGGTGGTGATGTAATTGTCGAAATCGCTGTAAAAGACACTGGCGGTCATCGCCCAGCGATCATCCAGATACTTCCACAGGGCTTCGACATGCTGGCCCGACTCGGGAACCATCTCGGCACCACCGCCGTAGACACCGCCAAACGCATAGCGCTCGTAGAGATCGGGATTGCGATAGGTGGTATTGAAGTTCAGCGCCAGATTTTGCTGTTCATTGAGCATGTACACCGCCCCCAACGCCCAGGTTGGCGAGGACTCGTCCATCGGCGGGGTGATGCCGGAAATCCCGTACAAGTCCTTGGCCACACTCGGGTTGCTGCCTTCCAGCAGCTCCTGCGTGGTGCGCCACCAGTTACCGCGCAAGCCGCCGCTGAACAGAAAATCGCCCACGGCATACTCCATGTTGGCGAACATGGCGTAGTAATCCTGCCCTGAAGACACCAGGGTTTCAGCGTCATCAAAGGTCATTTCGGCACCAATACGCGTGCGTAAATTGCCATTGCGCAGCAAGGCGGACAGATTCAGATTATTGCTATGGAGTGTGGTTCCCACGGCATCCGCGCCGACCTCCTGCACCAGCGTCTGGTTGGCAAAAACCACATTGATGTCTTCCAGTGCGCCCGGCGTTTGCTTCTTGAAACGCAGCGCGTTGGTGTCACGCTGCATACGGTCGTAGTGAATCACCAAGGCCTCGCCTATGGTCGGTCCGTGAATGAAGTTGATGTTCGTGCCCAGCCAGCGATCCACGCTGGCCTCGACACGACCATCCCCCAACACCCTGGCGGCGGCGCGTGCATTCAGTGACTCGGCCTTGTAACCCAGATCATTCACGCTAACCGCCGAAGGATTCAGCCCGACCTGATCGTTGGTCTGACTAATCAACAATTCCTTTTGTGCATCACCGCCCGCTATCCGGTAATCGGTCGCGTCCTCATAGCTGTAAGTCACACTGGCGCCCACCTCGCCCGTGCCGCCACGTACCTGGGTACTGGACGTGGTCTTGCCATACCCCTGGTCGTAACCCAGGGTCTGCTTGAAGCCCAATGACTCGTCGATCACGGCGGACTGCGAAACCACATTGACCACGCCCCCGGATGCGCCCGGATCGTAAATCACCGACGGACTGCCGCGCACCACGTCAACCTGCTCGACAGTATGAATATCGGTCATATTCAACTCGCCCGCCCCCGAGTGATTCATCCCCTGGTTGCCAATCTTCACCCCGTCCACCAGAGTGACGACGCGCGGCCCGTCCAGCCCGCGAATACTCAGACTGCGGTTGAAGGCTCCCTGATTGAGCACCGAAACGCCCGCCATGGCGCCAATGGCATCGGTAACATTCGCCGCATTCTTGTCACGAATCGCCTCCGCACCAATAGCACTTGGACTGTAAGGCACAAAAAAGGATTCCTCGGCCATGCGCCGCTCGGCATCCTTGACCTCTTCGCGGCGATCAATGACGGTGATTTCACCAAGCGTGTCGTGCTGTGACCCCGCTGCATTTTCGGCTGCCAAAGCAAGCCCCGGAAACAGGACAGGCAGGCCACAAAATACCACCGCACCTACCTGGGGCAGCGGGCTAAAAAATTTCAGTCTGGCAATTTTCATGTGTTCATCGTGGCTAAAATCAGCCTGACTCCGCTGGGAATCAGACGCATGAACTCGCTAGAAGGCGCGATCAGCCATGCCTTTCGCAAGCATGGTCTGACACACCGCGTGCGGTCAGTCGATGATCCAGTCACCCTCAATCTGGTTGACCTTGACCAGCGAACCGGCCTGACCCGACGTGCCGCCCACCAGGTACGGAACGCTTCCGTGCGCCACGCTCATCTTCAGGCCGAACATGCCGCCCACACCGGCCAGCCCCGTACTCTTGGCGGTGGTGCCGGTGATGGCGTTGGCTTCGCTTTCGATGCTGCTATCCGTGCCGATCAGCACATTGTTGGTGACATCAAACACCTCGCTGGTGGCGCGGTTCCACAGCAGCACACTACCGTCATACACCCCCGTACCACGGAAGGCGGTACGCTCGAAGAACATACGCCCCTGGGTGGTCGGCGCAGCCGGCTTGGGCAGACTGGCATCCATCGGCATCTTGTAGATGTTGTACACGCGGGTAGCTGCACTGGCTCCGCTCGCTTCGGACAGATACAGGCTGTCGCTGATCGCCAGTGCCGGAACGCGGTTGGCGGTGAAGTAGGCATAGGTCAGGCTGCTGAGCGTGTTATCCATCTGCGTCTTGGGGAAGCTGCCGCTGGTGGTGTCCAGCCAGCCCTGCTTGACGGTGCTGCACCCGGTATTATTCGGCGCGACCGGCTTGCAGGTTCCGCCCAGAGCTTCAATCGGATAGCCGCCCGCTTCAAAGAACAGCTTGCCGTTTTTGACCGCTGTCAGCGTGATATGGTCGCCGATGCCGTCCTTGCCGCCCGAGGCGTTCATGTCATCCACGCCATCGCCGTTGTCATACACCTTCACGCCGCTGCTGCCGGTGAACTTGAGGATCATGGCGTGTTTCCACATGGTGTTGTCCATGCCGTAGACCTGGTTGATCGGCGTATCCAGATCCAGGTCGTAGTTGATGGCCACATAGGCGTTCTCACCCTCGGAAAGCGTGGTATTGATCCCGCTCAGGGTGGTGAAATCGTTGGTGATGCCGTTACCGCCGTGCGCATCGCTGCTCGATAACAAATGTACATGGTGGTCGAACTTGGCCGGGTACTGCACGCCGCTGACCTGGGCGAGCGTGCCCGCCGCCTTGTCATAGGCATACAGGCTGGTGCTGCCCTGCTTCGCCATGTAGAAATGTGTGCTGCTTTGCCCCAGGGTGAAATAATTGCCCGCGCCGCCCGCCACATCGGTGCAGCTTGCCAGGTCGGTCGAGCAGATTTGCAGACGTTGCGCCAAGGCCGGATCGCTCGGATAGGCGCCATGCTTGTGCGCGGCGACATAGTTGAACAGAACCTTGTCGGTCTTGCCGTTAGTGCTGTTGATAACCAAGCCGACCGGACGCCCCATGCGCGCCTTGCTGTCGGACACGCGCACGGTAATCGGTGCATGAGGAATGGACTCATCATCCTCGCCTTTCAACACATCCGGCAGGTACTCATACGCCTTCAGGCGCACATAGGAATTGGCGATGTCGGTGTAGTTCAGCGCCTGCTCGTAGCTGCCCTCAATCACCTTCAGTCCCTGTGCCTTGGCATCGGCGGGCAGCATGGCGCTGCTGAAAATCGTCGCTTCAGAGGACGGGTTGGCCGCATCGAAACGCTTGAGAATGTTGTCCTTATAAAAAGTGTATTCATAAGTTCCACCCATGCCATCCGCAGCCGTGCGCTTCTCGGACGACGCATTCGGATCGAGGAACACGGCATATTCACGCTTCACATACTCGGTCTTGTCCCCCGACCTGGCGCCGCTAATCACGAACACATTGCTACCCAGAATCACGTTGTCCTTGATGACTTTCTGGTTGGTGGCGGCATTGCTGTCGTTCGGGTCATAACGCACCACCTGCTTGTTCAGTGTGCTCGGGTTGGTCACGCTGTAAAACTGGTAATCAAAGGCGGCCTTGATTTGCACATTCACGTCCAGCGTGGCATCAGCACTGGCCTGGCCATTACTCACGCTGATCACCACGCTGTCCTTGCCCGCCACATTGAACGCTGTGTAGGTCACTGTGCCATCGGCAGCCATCGTGGCGCTGCCCAGTGTGGGCTGGGTTTTGATGCTGTAGCTCAGCGCGGCGCCGCTGGCATCACTGGCGACCACCTTGTGGGTGACCGTCGTACCGGTTTGCACCGTCACGCTGCCCCCGCTGACCGTGGGCGCACCACTGACCGCTGTCGAGCCACCGCCCCCGCCGCCACAGGCGACCAACATACCGCAACCGCTCACCAGACCCAGCGCGAGAACCAAAGGACGCACCACCGGCAGGGAAACACTCACACGACGAGCCATTTTTTTCATTTCACGCAACTCCAAACTCAATACATAAAAACCCGCGCCATGCGCGGCATTAAAAAGCCATCCAAGGCCGCCCGTTACGCGGATGCGCAACGATATGCGGCGCAACATCAAAGACTTCGCGCATCTGTTCAACCGTCACCACCTCCTGCGGCGTTCCCAGTGCCGCCACGCTGCCGTCCCGCAGCAGCGCCATGCGATCCACCCAGGACGAGGCCAGGTTCAGGTCATGCACAATCAGCAACACGCCCAGGCCGCGCGCCGCAACCTCGGCAAGAATGCGCATCAGCACCATCTGGTGGGCGATATCCAGGGGCGCGGTCGGCTCATCGAGCAGCAGATAGCGCCCGCCCAGGTCGCCATCCGCCGACCAGACCTGCGCCAGCACGCGCGCCAGTTGCACCCGCGCCTGTTCGCCGCCCGAAAGCGTGGGATAGGCGCGCGCTGCAAGAAGCACGGCATCTACCATCTCCAGCGTCTTCCAGACGATTTCCCGGTCGGCATGTCCCGGCGCGCCGTAGTGATGCGGAATACGCCCGAGCAGGGCTACCTCGAACGCTGTAAAGGGGAAGGCCAGCTCAAGATGCTGCGGCAACACCGCAATCTGGCGCGCACGCTCCCGCGAAGGCAGATGGCGCAGCCAGCGCCCGTTCATGCACACATGCCCGGCACAGGGTGCGACTTCCGCCGACATGACCTTGATTAGCGTTGATTTGCCCGCCCCGTTGGGCCCCAGCAAACCCAGCATCTCGCCCGCGCGCAACTCCAGATTCACATCCTCAAGCAGCGACTTGCCCCGGCGTCGCACGCTGACATTGCGCGCCACAAGACTGTTCGATGTGTTATGGCGGTTCATGCGTGCAACCTCCGTGAAAACAACAACATCAGGAAGAACGGCGCGCCGAGCAGTGCAGTGATAATGCCAATCGGCACTTCGGCGGGCGCAGCCATCGTGCGCGCCGCCATGTCCGCCAGCACCAGCAGCAGGGCGCCCACCAGCGCCGCCGCAGGCATCATCAGGCGATGCGCCGAACCGATCAGCAGGCGCGCGATATGCGGCGCCATCAGGCCGATGAAGCCGATCATGCCGGTCATCGACACAGCAGCACCCACCAGCAAAGCCACCAGCACAATCAGCAGGGGCCGTGCGTATTGCATGTCAAAACCGAGATGCCCAGCGACCGACTCACCCAACAACAACACATCCAGCAAGCGGTGCATGGCATACAACAGCGCCATGGTCGGCAGCATGAACCAGGCCATCACCTGCACGCTCTGCCACCCGGCTCCGCCCAGGCTGCCCATCGTCCAGAAGGTGATGGTGCGCAACTGCTGATCGTCGGCGATGTAGGTCAGCACGCCCGTGGCCGCGCCACTGAGCGCCCCGATGGCAATCCCCGCCATCAGCAGCATGAAGGTCTGCGCTTCCGGCTGGCCGAAACGCGCAATGCGATAAATCAGCAAGGTTGCCAACAGGCCGCCGACAAAAGCTGCGGCAGGCAAGGCATAGATCCCGAGCATGGTCGCAACCGGCGCCAGCCAGGCGATCTGCCCGGCCAGCACGATCCACACCACCGCACCCAAAGCCGCGCCACTGGACACGCCGACAATGCCCGGATCCGCCAGCGGGTTGCGGAACATGCCCTGCATGGCCGCCCCGGACAAGGCCAGACCAGCGCCGACCAGCACCGCCAGCAGCAGGCGCGGCAAGCGGACATCGAGATCGGAAGAGCCCACGTCTGAACTCCAGTCACGTCAGTCAAACTCGTATGC
>CALKWL010000342.1 GCA_938004235.1 uncultured Gammaproteobacteria bacterium | reverse complement strand
TGACTGACGTGACTGGAGTTCAGACGTGTGCTCTTCCGATCTCAACATGCTGGAAATGCAGAAGAGTTGCTTGCGCGTATCGAGGCCAACCCAACCGATTGCGAAGCTCGGGAAAAGCTCGCCACTCTGCTGATTACCCAAGGCCAATATGAAGCGGCCTTGCAGCAATTTTTAGAGATCATGCGTATCGACCGCGCGTACAACGAGGCAGCGGGGCGTAAGGGCATGATCCAGATTTTTGAGATGCTGGGAGAGAGCCACCCCCTGACCCTGCCCTACCGGCGCAAGATGTTTGGCATGCTGCATTAAAAACCTGTTTTGCGAGCGCTTTACTCTGCCCCCTCGCTTCGCTCTCCCCCTTGATGGGCGAGGGGGCTAAGCGCCTACTTACCAGCAGCCGGCTCCATAGTTATATTGATACGGCACAGAGAGTTTTTGAATCTGACGTGTATTGAAAGCACAATTTCGGTCGGTCAGCCTCAGAGCGCCGTATCAATAACCTATTCATTTGGTTGATTATTGATTCGGCCTTCCCACTCTGTTTTAAGCCGTGACATTGCCCCAACCTTGGTCAAAAGTTCAAACTTCATCTGGCCGAATCAATAAATATCTTGAACAGGCTTTAAGAACTGGTGCGCCTTGCCCACCGTCCCACAAGACGCACTTCCAGTTCAACAAACAAAAACAAGCTTAGCGCCACACCCGCCATCCACAGCCAAACTTGCGGTGCCAGCGCCTCTGTGCCCAGCAAGGCATTCATGACAGGAAGATACGTGACCGCCAGTTGCAGCACCAGCAATGCAGCGATCACCACCCACACCCAGCGGTTGCCCAGCAAGCCAGAGCGATTGAGCACCGGCTGATCGAGATAGCGCGCATTGAGCAGATAGGCACACTCCATCAGCACCAGCGTGTTCAGCGCGGCGGTGCGCGCCGCCTCCAGCGCCTCGCCTTGCGCCAGCGTCAGGCTGTACATGCCGTAGCTTCCGGCCAGCATGAACAGCGCCACCAACGGAATGCGCCACCAGATGCGCCCTGACAGCAGGGCGGCTCCGGGCGAGCGCGGCGGACGCTGCATCACGCCTGCTTCCGGATGCTCCAAGACCAGAGCCACAGCCAGATTGACCGAGGTGAACATATTCACCCACAGCACCTGCACCGGGGTAATCACCGCGTTTACGCCCAGCAGCAGAGCCATGAGCATCAGCATGGCCTGCCCGAAGCTGGTGGGCAGGATGAACAGAATGCCTTTTTGCAGGTTGTCATACACTCCGCGCCCCTCGCGCACGGCAGCGGCAATGGTGGCAAAGTTATCATCCGCCAGTACGATGACCGAAGCCTCACGCGCCACTTCCGAGCCGCCCTGCCCCATGGCAATCCCCACATCGGCGGCCTTGATCGACGGCGCATCGTTCACGCCGTCTCCGGTCATGGCGACCACCTCACCGGCGTCCTGCAAGGCTTGTAATAACAACAACTTGTGCTCGGGCGAGGTGCGTGCAAACACATCCGCCGTGCGTGCCAGATGCGCAAGCTGCGCCTTGTCCGCCTGCTCAAGCTCGGCGCCTTGCACCACGCGCGCCGTTTCGCCGCCTATGCCCAATGCGCGAGCAATGGCTCCGGCGGTGAGCGCATGGTCACCGGTAATCATTTTCACGCGGATTCCGGCGCTCTGGCAGGCTTGCACAGCCTCCAGCACGCCCTCACGCGGCGGGTCGATGAAGCCGACCACGCCCAGCCAGTGCAAGTCCTGATTCGCCTGCTCGCCAATCACATCGCCGTGCGCGACGGGCTGAGCGGCAAAGGCCAGCAGACGCAAACCGTCCGCCGCCATGCGCTCAAGGATGGAATGAATGTCGGACGGCGCATCGTTGACCCGCGCCAGAATCACTTCCGGCGCCCCCTTGACGAACAGATGCGCTCGCCCCTGCGGCGAGCGGTGCAAGCTAGCCATCATGCGCGTCGCTGCATCAAACGGATGCACATCCACGCGCGGCCAGGTTTCCCTGAGCTGCTCCGGCTCAGATCGGAAGAGCACACGTCTGAACTCCAGTCACGTCAGTCAATC
>CALKWL010000341.1 GCA_938004235.1 uncultured Gammaproteobacteria bacterium | reverse complement strand
GATTGACTGACGTGACTGGAGTTCAGACGTGTGCTCTTCCGATCTTCCGGTACGGGCGAGGTTGAGCACGCCGACAACACCAATAGGGACATTGCAATCATGACTATCTTCAACCGGGACATAGTTGATTACCTCTTTGTAGACGATCCGCTCCTGACGCCGAATGTCATTCACGGTTCCCACGTATTCGCCGATGACTTCCTCGTTTGCGGTCAAGATAGTCTCGTACTGGTCAATAGTTCGACGGACTGCTTCCGCCTGCCGGATAGCCGCCTGTTCATACAGCTTTGCTTTTTCGGCGTCAGAGAATTTCTCGGCAACGTACCAACCGCCCCCGAATCCAGCAGCCAGCGCACCCGCTATCAGCCAAATTATCCAAGTCCTTCCTGTGAACACCGTCAGCACCTTGCCAAAAAACCCACCAATGAATCCCCACATCACTCCGTCTCCATCAGGTACCAGAAATGACGAATTCGCTTAACGTAGCCAATCGTCTCTTCTGAGTGATGTCCAGTTACCTGCGGCAAACAGGCGACGATTTCCTCGTAGCCACTCGGGCCACCACACTTTTTCTGCGACTTGAGAAGGTTTCCGAACCCAGCGTTGTACGACGCCATCGCCAGGTTGTGTCGGTCCTCTTCTGATCGGGGCGCTGACCAGGACTTCCTGAGCTTCGCCATGTAGTAAGCGCCCGCCTTAATCGCGTACTTCGCTACATGTGGAGAAACGCTCTCGTACCCAAGCTCGCGTGAAACCTGCGTCCATGTTCCAGGCATGAACTGCGCTACCCCTCGCGCACCCACATGCGAAACGGCATCTGAGTTCAACAGCGACTCCTGGTAATACTGAGCCTTCAACAAACGCCACCGCACGGTCGGCATGTAGCGCTTGGTTGCTGATTGAATCTCGCTGTCGTACCTGTCAGGAAAGCGCGAGCCCGCAATAGATTGCGATGGCAACGATCCGAGCGCCAAAGTAGATAGCAGAAGCAATGTCGCCCATATTGGCAAGGCGATCTTTGAAATCAACGCCAGTTGCATAATCCAAGACCCGCAGCGCACCCCACATGCCAAAGAATCCGACAATCAGGTACACAAAGTTGAGAATGGTAGATGTAAGAATCACTTCACCCATTAGTCTTTACCCACTGCCTTAGCTATCTTGATGCCCCACTCAATTAAGCGAACTCCACCAAGACTCCCAAGACTGCCAAAGAAAATGATTTGAAGAGCGGTCATTCCTTGCAGAAGCCCAAAAGACCACAGCATAACCGCCCCGATAAATGCGAAGAGCATCTCCGCAACAAAACGCCGCATATTAAATGGTTCACCGCTTACCAATACCCGAGCGGCTGCACCAGCTGCAAACATAAGAACCACAGTCAAAAACGTACGGTCAGCCCACTGAATAGAGGTGACCGCATCCAATGCTTCTTTCCGCATAAGAAACCTCTATCTCTTGAGGGATGACCAACAAGCCAATTTTAACCAAATGACGCAAGAGATTCAAGTCATGGCTGACTAATGTTATAATTCTTGTACCTATACTTCCCTTGGAGTCTTATACATGCCCTGCGATACCTCAAACGTCAAACTTGGCCCTTGTACCGTGAAGATTGACGGGGAAGACATTGGGCTCACTAAGGGCGGCGTCACGCTTTCTATAAGCACCACCTCACGGATGCTCAACGACAACCACTTTGGGAGCGTGCTGCCTGATCGCGTCATCACCAAGCGTGAGATCATGATCAAGATCCCGTTTGCCGAAAGCACAATGGAAAACATGCTTCTGGCTTTGCCTGGTTCCGCGCATACTGTAAACGCTTCTAAGGAGCGATTGGACGTTTATGAAGCTGGGGGCACACTTCTGCGAGAAAACGCCGTAGAGCTTGTCCTACAGCCCGTAGGATCATCGAACGAGAATGAAAAAGTCACTATCCCGCTTGCCGTTACAGACGGTACCACTTCGCTTTCGTGGCAGATCAAAAAAGAACGCGTCTTCGAGGTTGAATTTCAAGCACTCGAAAACGCCAATGGATTGATGATGTTCTTTGGCGATGCTACAGCCTAATCAATTCACATGACTGCCAACGGCAAACAAATAACTAACTTCATCTGCCGTTAGGGCTTTTTCAAATATACCAACATCTTGTAACCTTCCTTGGAAATAACCCGTTGACGGACCCCTCGCAATGAAATGCCCGTAACTCGCCCCGGGGTCTTCTAAAAACAGATCAGGAACAACAATCACATCTTCACTAACCCCATTTACAAATAGATCGCAACTTACACCCTTCTTCCAAACCCCTACGACAAAATAGGTTGTATCTGGCGCTATCGAGATTGATGATGTGGTGTTATACCAAGAACCATCCGATAATTTTACCCCAAAGCGAAACTTATCAGCGGAATTCTGCGCTAGAAGAGCTTCACCGTCATCTCCGCTATACCAAATGTTTCTATCCGTACCTCCAGATAGCGCCTCTGGCCTTACCCACGCCGCGACAGTAAATTCACTTATTCCCGCGCTTAAAGCGGGCTGCGATAATGTCACATATTGCGTTGACCCATTAAATCCTGTGCTCGTGCTGCTTTCGTCACACGCTACGAGTCTGTCAAGCCCTCGTGTTGGGGCATTTTGATATACGCCGCTTGCGCCTGTAACTTCACTAATCTCGTCGTTAGCACCCGTATTGGATGGATATGGAAAACTTGACGCCGATGGGGTGAAGTTTTTAGTGTATCTAGCGACGCCCTTTGTTACGCGCAGTTCGTCTATATAGCCAGCAAAAAACCAATTTGAACCGTCGGTGCTACCAATGCGTAGAGGTGTATTCGCAACCCCCATCGAATGTGATGACCTATTTCCAAATAGCGTTCCGTCAACAAACCCAAGAGACGCGCCGTTATAACCAACGGCAGCAACATGATGCCATTTGCCTAGCGTAATTACGCCAGCATTCGTAAAGAAACCGTTAGTTGCGCCCGCATCAGTTGAGAAATGCAACATTCCCGTTTCGCCAACCACGAGTCGCCAACCAATGTTAGACCCGCTAGTATGCCAGCTTACGATAGTTGCCCAATTTCCACCAGTTGGGAATGCGGTCAAATAAACCCACGCCTCTACCGTATAGTCACCAGCGCCAAAGTCCCAAGCTGTATTGTTCAACAAACTCAAATAATCATTAACGCCATCAAAATAAGCAGACGCCGATCCCAATTTCTTTATGGATGTTTTAGTAACAGCGCCGCCGTATGGCGTTATTGCTTTACCAGTTTCATCTATAAATGTCGTTCCATTATCTACACCTCCGAAGTGCGAAAGTAACCCGACAGAAGCCGAATGTGGATCGTAATCGCTCAATCTCATGACCGCTTTCGGTTGCATTAATTGCAGTGTGGTATTGTAGTTGACGTTACCGCTAGACAAATAATGCACCCTTGCACGAGACAGCGCCAGAGCATCGCCATATACCGCCGTGTCATCGATCACGCCGGAGAATATAGCCGCCGACGCCCCTTGCGAAACGTCCAAATCCCCAACGCAAAAATACGCCCCACTATCGTCCGCAGCAGCGTGATCAACGGCTGGTGATGAAATTTCAGTAACATCAACAACAACGCCATTAATTATGTATTCTGGTTTGTTGCTGTAACTTGCAGCAGAATAATTTACAACTGTGTAATATGGCGCACCAATAATAAGCGCTGGGTCTGCTTCCCAGACACCATCAGACATGATAGTTCCGTTGTCAAAGCGCTGATAGAATCTCAATTTACGAGCGTCTGTCATGTGCTGAAGACCCCACCCGCGATAATTATCTGTCGCAAGTGCAGTTGCCGCATCTTTAGCGACAATGATATTGTTGCCAAGTCTTGAAGGCTTTGCCCACACTTCTAGCGATGCGCCTGAGTGAAACAGATTACTAAGAGCTGCTGCGTTACTTCTAAGCATCATATTATGCGAATTTCTAAACAACAGCGTGTTGTCATTTCCCGTAATACCTGTAGTTATAATCGGGGTGCCTCCGGCGTTTAACAAACGCGACGATTGTTGTGCGTCACCAACACTGTCTCGCGCGTATCGCAATCCAAATGCATTTGCAGAATTTATCGTAAACGAGTCTATATCAAACGAAAGCGTGCCGGACGTGCCGGCGTTATCGCACCACGCTCCAATCGCCATTGACTCTGGATCGCTATATGCCCAAGACACACCACTATGCATTGGCGTCCATGCGCCGCCGCCATCTTTGCGATACGTTGTGACGGTACTACCGGTACGAACGACGCGCAGACCACCATAAGCGCTGCTACGTGAATAAGTCTGCTGCCCAACACCGTTAATATTTGAGACGAATTGATTTAACCCTGCGCCTCGGCGCGCACCTACCCAATGCCCCATATCAATATCAAATATCAACCAGCAAATCGCATTCATACCAGAATCTGCTGTGAAATTTGAAAAGTTTATCTCTATATCAAAATCACCAACAAACCCTATATATTTTCTAAGGTCATTTTTCGCGTAAGAATAGCTTGACGCATCATAATAGCATTCAAAATGCATCTTATTCGCCAAAATACTTGGCACTGCTGAAATTGTATTGGCAATCGAATGAAACCAGTCGTTCCAATTCGGCGAGTCACCGTTTACACCATCGAAAGCGTCGGAGGAACTCGCTGGCGTTTGAGTTCCATATTGCCAATAAGCAATCGGATTATCTTCAACTACCACGTCTGAATATATATTGACAGGAGGTGCGCCAATCGCTCGCTTTATTGCGCCGGCCAATGTTAGCAGTCGAAACATCAACATATTACTTGGAATCCTCAATGGCGCGATCAAGGCGGATAGCGGCCCCGCCATTGCGCGTATAGCCAGATAGCGCGTCTACAGCATTCGCAGCTGCCGTAATGACAGGTGCGCTACCACCAGACCACTTCACTGCGGCGGGCCACCCGGTAACCGTTCTGCCGCCAGTAGCGTCCTGTATGAACTCAATCGTAATGGGCACAACGCCCGTTGCCGGTACGTTTGCGAACGAGATCGAAGTAACATTCGCGGTCAATGAAACCGAGAAGAAGTTGCCATTAGCCATATCAAATACAACCTCCCCCGAACTAATTGATGGTGAGATCAGCGCCTCTTTGTAACCTGCAAACGATGCATCATTGATCGTCGCGTTATTGATGGCGGATGAGTTGATTGTCACGGCGCTAATTGGATCTGGCAGCTCTGTAATTGCACTGAGCGCATAGACCTCATTGTTCGCCGCGCTACACCAGACCAGCGTAAACTTACCCTGCTCAATGACAACCCCGGTGCCGCCAACGGCGTTCTTGATCGTCAGGCTAAACGAACCAGAAGTGCTGTTTCTGACGTAATAAAGCTTAAGCTCGGAAGAGCACACGTCTGAACTCCAGTCACGTCCGTCAACATCGTATGCCGTC
>CALKWL010000340.1 GCA_938004235.1 uncultured Gammaproteobacteria bacterium | reverse complement strand
AGATTGACTGACGTGACTGGAGTTCAGACGTGTGCTCTTCCGATCTGTCGACATCTTCGGCGTCCACCACCACTCCCAGGCCAGCATTTTCGATGATCTGCTGCGTGGCGCCAGGATTGCAGAGTGCGAAGAGGGGGCGCTTGGCAGCAACGTACTCAAATAGCTTGCCGGGGATAACGCCGTCTGAAGTTTCTCCGGTATCCACAATCAGCAGGAGGTAGTCGCAGTTGACCTGCGCGTTCATTGCTTCCTCGTAACTAACATCTCCGGCGAATTCGAAGAGGTCTGCAATGCTGTATTGGCGCAGAATCTCTTCATAGCGGGCAGCAATCTCAGGTGCTACACCGCCAAGGATTCGTACTCGTACGCCAGCCACCAGGCTGGGGTCGGACTGCTTGATACGGCCAAGGGCCTCGGCGAAAGCGTACCCGCGGCGATTCTTGAAGAGGCGGCCGGTATAGACAAACTCGGTTTTGCTGCCATCGAAGGCACGGGTACGTTGTCGATCGGCATAGATTTCACTGTCATAGCCGTTCGTCAACGTTTCCCACCGGGCCTTTAAGCCCGGGTGCATGCGCCGCATGAACTCGGTCTTCTGTTCTGAGACCGTCACAATCACATCGGCCTTCGCCAACAGGCGCTTTTCCATTTGAAGCTCAAGCCAGGACCGCCACTTTGGCAGCCATTCACGCAGTACGTCCCCGTACCATAGATCGCGATAGTCGGCGACCCACGGAATACCCCGTTCCTGCTTCAGTTTGTAACCGATAGACGCTGCGCTGAAAGGCGGTAGCGTGGTAAACACGACATCCACCTTGCTCTTGTCGCAGATGTCACGGGCGACCGCTGCCGCCTTGAGTGCCCATGGCAGATAGTTGTCTGGAATCTCCAATCCAACACGAATCCAGTGTTTCACGGCGCCTTGCAGCCTGGAGACATAACCGCCTTTCGTCGGCTTGCCTGCTTGGTATGTCGTTGCAGCTGATTCGGTAAGGTTCCGTGGGGAGGTGGCCACAGCCTTGCTCGATCTTCCAATCAAGCGTTTTGCGAGCCGGGTTATGCGCTCGTCCAAGGTCACCAGCGGGACTCGTATCACTTCAATACCCACAGGCACCTCTGCCTTGAGCCTCGCGTCATAGTTGGCTTCGCTACCGTTCGCCTCGAGAGTGAGGACGATGGGTTTCCACCCGAGGCCACGGAGGTGCTCAACGAACTTCGTGGTGCGGATGCGGCCGATGGTCTTCAGGGGCGGGAATTCGCCAGCGACTATCAGGACTGTCCCCAGGTTTGCTTTAATCTCCTCAGTCATCAGGCCACCAAGTCTTTGCAAAGTGCATGAAACTGCTCAGCTTTGACCCGGGAACTCGATGCTTGAGCGATCTCCAGGCCGCGCGTCGAAATGCGCTCGCTCAACACGCTGTCAGTCAGCAGCCTTAGCAGCGCCTCAGCAATCTCGTCAACGCTCCAGCCATCGACAAGGAGTCCGTTCTCGCCGTCGCGCACCGCTTCTACGGCGCCGCCAGCGCGTCCACCAACGACCGGCTTTCTGCAGGCGTTTGCTTCGAGAAACACCAGGCCAAAACCCTCGGTATCGCCATCCGGCATCTCGCGATTCGGCATGGCAAAGACATCGCAGGTGCGGTAATAGTCAGCCAGTTCCTCTTCTGCTACGCGCCCGGCAAAAGTGACGTGGTCTCGCATACCGAGCTGTTCGACAATGCGCTCAAGCACAGGGCGATAATGGCCCTCGCCAACAATCAGATAGTGGGTTGCCGGTGCTTGCCGCAAGATGTTGGGCAACGCACGGATTACGGCGTCGAGGCCTTTTCGGGGAACGATTCGACCAACGGTCAGAATCACCTGCTTTCCATGTAGTTTATGGCGTTCGATCAAGTAGCTGCTCTTTGCACCAGGCAGAAATTTTTCAGTGTCAACGCCGTTGTGAATCAACGTTATCTTTTCTGCAGGCACGGCCATCAGGCGCATCAGGGCATCCTTGGTGAACTGGCTCACGGCAACTACGGCATCCGCCCGATGAAGATACTTCTTGCGGCGGCGCCCGAAAAAACGATACTCGGTTTCGGTCGTGACTTCCTCGCCGTGGATGTAACTGATCATTTTGCAGCCTAAAAATCGCTGGCTAACGATACCTATCCAGCTGATGGAGGCAAGCTCTCCGATGCAGACCACATCAATGTTGTATTTTCTAACCAGGCGGCGCACCTCAAGGAACACCTTGACCTTAAGAGGGAGATCCTGCCTCAATAGGCGCCACAGACTTTGAAGCAAATGTTTTGGGGGTTCCAGAATTGGCGGTCGTAGCAGCTCAATACGATGCACGCAATAAGGCAAGGAAGCGTCGTGCGAGCGCCAATCCACAATTTCATTGCCGTCAACATAGTGCCTCCAAGGGGCCAAAACCAGCATGGAGCCAGGGGGCGCAAAACGGCAAAGGGTTTCGTAAACGACCGCCGAGCCGCCGTTTATTGGGGGGAAGATGCTAGCGACAAGGAGACAGCGCATGAGATATCTTGAAAATCATAATTGTTGCGTGGTCTCGAATTAGAGCACAAGGTTACGCAGCGCGGAATCCGAACCAGCAGCGCGCTTGCTCCATGGTTCTTTATTAAGGATGCTGCACTTTTTTGCGGAGCGCGGACGGGGACTTATTTCCTCCGATGCTGCATTTTGACCATACGCAGGTGCTGGGCTTAACTAACCGATCGATTCTCGGCCCGTGAGCCCGCGTAATGACCAAACATTTTTTTGACGAGATGTCGCGATGATCTACC
>CALKWL010000339.1 GCA_938004235.1 uncultured Gammaproteobacteria bacterium | reverse complement strand
CAATGGTGCCCACGTTCACGTGCGGCTTGTTACGCTCGAATTTACTCTTGGCCATGAATACACCCCAGACTGAATCAAAGTTGACTAACAAAACCTTCGGGACAACGAACCACTTAAAGTGGAGCTCCTGACCAGAGTCGAACTGGTGACCTCGTCCTTACCAAGGACGCGCTCTACCGCCTGAGCTACAGGAGCAAAATTGGAGCGGGTGATGGGAATCGAACCCACGCCATCAGCTTGGAAGGCTGAGGTTCTACCATTGAACTACACCCGCTTAAGCTTATGGGAGCTATCCCAACACTCACTAAAGAATTCTTTTGTGAATGAGATGGTGGTGGGAGAAGGATTCGAACCTTCGAAGGCAGTGCCAGCAGATTTACAGTCTGCCCCCTTTGGCCGCTCGGGAATCCCACCAGCAAAAACAACAAGTCGCGCATTCTGCGTTAAGGCAAAAAGGCTGTCAAGCAATGGTGCCGGCAGTGGGAATCGAACTCACGACCTACCGCTTACAAGGCGGTTGCACTACCGCTGTGCTATGCCGGCAACAGGGCGCGCATTCTATGACAGTTCATTGACGAGGGCAACACCCCCCTTCCCCATACACTCGAACATGCGCTCAAGCCCATCCAGTACCAAGGTCGCACGCCGATGAACCATCCATCCTTGTTGCGTAAACATTGCCTCATCCAGGTACGCCGCATCTCCGCCGCACAGAATGACCTCCGCCCGGCTCCCGCCTGTAACGCTCACCCCCTGCTCCAGCGCCTTGAGCACCCCGCCTTGCAACATGCAGCACACCCCTGCCGCCATGGCCAGGCAGGTTTCGTTCTGCGGCTCACACACGCGCAGGGATGCAGGCCGTTGACTCCCAGCCAGCTTCGCCGCTCCACTCGCCAGACTGGATTGCAACAACCGCACGCCCGGCATAATCACTCCCCCGCGATGCACACCCGTTGCATCAAGCATATCCACAGTCACCGCCGTGCCTACATCCACCACGGCCAACGCGCGCTCCGGAAACTCCGTATGGGCGGCCACCAGACCCGCGAAACGATCGACACCGAAGCGCGCAGGCTCAACATATTGAATGCGCACTCCGCACCACGCCGCCCTGCTCCGCAGCCAGACACGCTCAACCCTCGGCCAAATGCGCCGTACGCAATCTTCAAGCGCCTGATTGAGCGCTTCACTCGCAACACTGCCTACAACCAGGGCGTCTGGCTCAGGCAGGGCGCGCCATGCGCCCAGCAACTGCGCCTCCCAGCCGCCCCGAACATGCACCGTCTCGCCGCTCGCACTGCCCATACGCCACTTGATGCGCGTATTGCCTACATCAAGCACCAACTTCATGCGCAATCTCCCGGAACATCCACGCGCACACTCACCTCAGCCGCGTGGCACAGGCGCATCCCTCGCTCGGTGCGCACGCGCAGATAACCTTGTTCGCCCACCCCCTCCGCCACGCCGTTCCATATCTTGCCATCACGCTCGTATACGCGGATCGCACGCCCGTACAAGACATCGAAACGCCCGAACTCCGCTCGCCATGCTGCCGATTTGTCCGCCAGAGCCCGCAGCAAGGTACGCACTAGCGCCGCCTGTACGCGCGCGCGCGCTGGCAGGCGGCATCCAAACACATCCTGGAGACTGGCTACCGGCTGCGCCAGCCCACCCAAGGTCTGTTCAGCAGCCTGTCGAACCTTAGGCGAATCGGTAGCAAACCCGTCTGGACGGTGCAAATTTTCGCTGCGATTCCTAAAGTCCGACAGGCTGCTAGCTCGCAACTGGTTCAGCCCGACCCCGATCACCACGCCCGCTCGACGCGCCTCGATCAAGATACCGCCCAGTTTCTTGCCTTGCCAAAGCACATCGTTCGGCCACTTGAGCTGCACATCACGCACACCCAATCCCTGCAACGCCTCTGCCAGCGCCACGCCCACGCGCAAGGACAGGGCATCCGGGGGCAGCACCCATGCTGCCGGAATGGCCAGCGACAGGCTCAGCCCACAACCCAAACCCTGATGCCACTGGCGCAGAGCCCGCCCCCGCCCCTGCGTTTGATACTCCGCCACCCACACCTTGCGCTGCGCCAGACCATCTCCCAACGCCTGCAAGGCCAGCGTATTGGTCGAGTCCACGAGCAGGCGTTCGTCCACTTCGACAGACACGCGCTGCGACTTGCAGCGCAGCGGCGTCACCGGCTGCACAAAGCGCAGCCCCCGCCAGCTATCCCGCTGTATCGGCGCACCCATGCGCACCCACTGACGCAAAACCGCCCGCACCACCTGCGGAGCCACCCCAGCCACAGCACCCACCTCGCTCAGCGGATGCCAACGCCCGTCCACCAGGCTTTGCACCGTACGCTGCCAGACACGGGCGGCCAACTGTGCGCGAATCAAGAACGCTCCGCAGCCGACCAGTCGCACAGCCGCGCCAGCTGCGTCGCAGCCGCCGAGGCGCTCAACCCAATCCGCGCCTGCACCGGCGGCGCGTCCTGCAGGCTCAAATGCAGACGCAACAACGCATCACGCCGAAAAACATGCAGCGAGACCACATCGCCTGCGCGAAAACGTCGCAGATGCGTTTCCAGATTCGCCCGGTTCACCCGCAGACCATTCAAGGCCAGCAGCTCATCCTGTGGCGCAAGCCCGGCGCGCTCGGCCGGGGCGCCGCGATACACCGTGCCCACCCGCGCTTCACCCTGTGCGCCTGCACGCAGCTCCGCCCCCAGCCAGGGATAGTCCTGAGCCGCCGTCCAGCTCAGGCTCAATCCCAATGCCTGCGCACAGTTTTCCAGCGGCAGGTCATCGCAGGCGCGCAATCCCCGCTCGAAAATATCCTGCACATCCACAGCGCTGACTGAAGCCACCCAAGACTCCAGCCCCTCTTCCGGCACACCGCGCCCGCTCAGAGCAAAATCGCGCCACATAGCACGCAGCACATCATCCAGCGACACGCGATCCTCACTGCGCCGACGCAGCTCGACATCCAGCACCCAGGCGAACAACGCCCCCTTGGTGTAGTAACTGATACTGGCATTCGGCGTGTTCTCGTCGGCCTTGTAGAGCCGCGTCCAGGCCGTCAGGCTGGCCTGCTCCAGCGTCAAGCGCTCACGCCCCGGCGCACGCTGCACCCGACTCATGGTCGTGGCCAGCGTCTCCAAATATTCCGTCAGCGAAATCAAACCCGCACGCAGCAACAGCAAATCGTCGTAATAGCTGGTCACGCCCTCAAACAACCACAACAGGCGCGTGTAGGCTTCGGCATCCAGCGGCAAGCGGCCATCCGGCTGCGGCATAAACACCGCCGGGCGAATGCGCTTCACCAGCCAGGCATGCAAATACTCATGCGCACACAAGCCCAAAAACTCCCGATAGGCGGGTGTTGTAACCACTTCACCCTCACGAGGAAAATGCTCCGGGCGGCAGAGCAAAGCCGTGCCCTCACGATGCTCCAGCCCGCCGTAACCATCCGGTGTCACCAGCGCCAAAAACAGGTAACGGGCAAATGGTGGCGGCTCGGGACCAAACAAGGCCACCGCCGTTTCGCAGGCACGTGCCAAATCGAGCGCCAAGCGTGCCGTATCGAATTCAACACGCCCCAGCCAGGCGAATCGATGTTCTACACCGCGCACGGAAAAGCTAAACTCGCGCAGCGCGCCAAAAGCCACAGGCGCGTCCAGCAAGGCTTCGACATTGTCTGCCGTATAGACACCATAACCATGCGCATCCACAGCCTCGGGCGGGAGCATCATGGTCGCACGCCACTCTAGCGCGCCTGCATTGACCATGACGCTGCCTGAGCGCTGCACCTCAACCCGACAAGGTAAATGTTCAAAACCCAGCGGACGCAACCACAAGGCCGCGCCATCGGCAAAGCCCCACAAGCTATCCAGGTGCGCGGTACGCACCGAAAGCTCATGCGCATGCACGCGCCAGCGCACGCTCAACACCCCCTCGCAAGGCGCTGCACGCCAGCTCTGTTTGTCCAGCCAGGTCAACTCAACGGCCTGTCCGTTACCATCCACGGCTTCAATCCAGGTTACATGCCTCGCATGATCGCGCACCATGTAACTGCCGGGCGTCCAAGCCGCCATCGCCAGCACCTGCCCTTGCGGACAAGGCTCGGAAATGGTCAGACAGAGAACGTACTCACGCGCGGCCGGATCAACATCGGCAAGGACATAACACAGCCTCATGCTTTCTCGGCAGGGAATGCGGCATCCACGACCGTATCGTCGAACAGCGACTCATCAAACGAAGAATCCGTCACCATCAGATGATGCCCCGCCGGATGCACGCGATGATGCTTGATTTCATCCGCGTGCGCGTCACGAATCGCACCAACCTCAACCTCGAAATGCAGCGTTTGCCCCGCCAGCGGATGATTGCCATCCAGAGTCACCACCTCATCATCAAAATTCACGATGGTGAACTCGATACGTCCCTCCGGACCTTGCGCCTGCACCTGATTGCCGACCTCGACCTCAACCTCGTCACTCAGACTGGAACGCGGCACATCGATCAGCCCGCCCGGATCATGTGCGCCATACGCATCTTCCGGCGCAATCGTCACTGCAAAACACTCACCTTCCGCGCGCCCCTCCAGCGCGCGCTCCAGCCCCACAATCAAGTTGCCATGCCCGTGCAGATAGGCCAGCGCCTCGTCATTCACGGTTGAATCCAGAACCTGCCCCGCCGCGTCGCTCAGGGTGTAATGGATAAATACAACTTTGTCGCTGCCCACCGTCATTGCTTCAGTCGTCATCATGGCCTCTCTCGTTATAGATCCATCCAGGCAAAGTCTAAACGCTTGCTAAACCGACATTCGCGTAGGAGCGCCGTCTCGGCGCGATGCCATCGGCTCAAAAACATCGGCTCGGGACGAGCCTCCTACGCCCAATGTTTCGGGCAACAATTCAAACCTTATCTTGATAGATCATTTAGTTATACAAAATCACCCCACCAACCCATGCCAGAACGGCAGGGTCAGCAGACTCAAAAGTGTCGAAAGCGTTGCCGCCGCCGCATACAAACCGGTATCCAGACCGTAACGGTCGCACAACACCAGCCCCAGCACCATCACCGGCATTCCGGCCTCCAGCACCACCGCTGTCAACAAGGGTGCCTCAAGCCCCAGCCCCATACCCGCCGCCAAAACCAGCGCGGGCGCAAAGGCAAGCTGAATCAGCAACACCGGGCTCACGCGCAGCAAGGCCGCAGGCTTGAGCGCATCCAGCCGCAAACCCATCCCCAGCGCGATCAGCATCAGCGGCACCACGCCCGCCCCCAGCCGATCCAGCACCCCGCGCAGGACATCCGGAAACGGCGTGCCGGAAAAATTCAGCACCATAGCCAGAATGGCCGCCCACAGCGCCGGAACCTTGAGCACACCATGCCACCAAGGCGCATGTGCCTTACCCTCTTCCGGCTTGCCGTAATACACCGCCAGCGCGATGCCCACGCTCAGCAGCAAGGGCGTACAAGCAAACAGATCGTACTGCACCGCCACTGCGCGCCCGTAATCGCCATACAGCGACTCCAGCACCGGCAAGCCCAGATAGGTCGCATTCGGAAACGAAGCCGCCAGCAACAGCGCCCCCTTCTGCCCGCGTGTCAGCGGCATGAAATGCGCCACCACGGCCATCAAGCCCATGCTCGCCAGCACGCCCAGGGCTGCCAGCCCGGCAATATGCAGACTCTCCACCCCCAGCGGCGCACGCCACAGCACCGCCAAAACCAGCGCGGGCAGCAGGATGTAATACACCAGCGTCGTCAGCGCACCACGCGCCTGCCCCGCCTCCCAACCGCCCGGCTTCGCCCACTGCCACCACAGACCGACCAGCACCATGGCGGCCATTTGGGCAATGACTAAAGTCATGGCGCAGCGTCATCCCGTGGCAACGCCGCCCGCACCGCCGCCATATCCACCGCCTGCACATGCGCCACCAACTCACGCAAGGCGCTCGCCGACACCGCGCCCGGCTGGGCGTACAACACCACACCCTCGCGCACCGCCATCAGCATCGGAATCGAACGCACGGCGAACTGCGCCGCCAGACCCGGCTCGGCATCCACATTCACCTTGCCGAACAGCACCTCATCATAATCATCGGCAACCTCGGCAAACACCGGCGCAAAAGCCTGACACGGCCCACACCACGGCGCCCAGAACGCCAACAACACCAGCTCATGCGCGGCCAAAACCTGCGTCAAGCCTGCCTCATCAAAATGCTGCACTTTGCTCATACCGAACGCTCCCGCAAACCCTGCAACACGCGCTCATGCGCCCCGCCAAAACTGCCATTGCTCATTAACACCAGATGATCGCCGGGGCGCAATTGTGCCAACACATCCTCCACCATCGCCCCCACCTCGCCGCCGCTCCAGCTCGGACAGGCCAAGCCCTGCGCCACCTGGCGCACATCCCAACCTGCATCCTCCGGCTGGAACAACCACACCGCATCCGCCGCCGCCAGCGAATCCGCCAAGGTGTCCGCATGAACCCCCATACGCATCGTATTTGAACGCGGGTCGAGCGCCACCAGCAGGCGTGCCTCGCCAATGCGCGCACGCAAACCCTCCAGCGTAGTGCGAATCGCGGTCGGATGATGCGCAAAATCGTCATACAGCGTCACACCATCCACCACGCCGCGCACTTCCAAACGCCGCTTCACGCCGGAAAACTGCGCCAGCGCCTCAATGCCGACCGCCACCGGCACCCCGGCATGACGCGCGGCGGCCAAGGCGGCCAGCGCATTACTCACGTTATGCGCGCCCAATTGCGACCACTGCACCGTGCCTTGCATCACGCCATCCAACAGCACCTCAAAACGCGAACCGTCGGCGTCCGCTGCGCCCACCGACCACGCCCCGCCCACGCCAAACGTCTCAACCGGCGTCCAGCAACCACGCTCCAGCACGGCATCCAGCGCTGCGTCGCCTTGCGGCTTCACAATCAGCCCACTCGGCGGAATCATGCGCACCAGATGATGAAATTGGGTCTGAATCGCCGCAAGATCAGGGAAGATGTCGGCATGATCGAACTCAAGATTATTCAGAATCACCGTGCGCGGGCGGTAATGCACAAACTTGGAACGCTTATCAAAAAACGCCGTGTCGTACTCGTCCGCCTCAATCACAAAAAACGACCCGCCGCCTAGACGCGCGGAACAACCGAAATTAGTCGGCACGCCGCCGATCAAAAAGCCGGGGTTCAAGCCCGCGTATTCCAGAATCCACGCCAGCATCGAACTGGTCGTCGTTTTGCCATGCGTTCCCGCCACCGCCAACACCCATTGCCCGTGCAGGATAGTGCGTCCCAGCCACTCCGGCCCCGAGGTGTAACGCATGCCGCGATCCAGCATGGTTTCGGCAATCGGCATCCCGCGCCGCATCACATTGCCAACCACGACCTCACCCTCAAAACCATCGAGCTGCGCCGCCTCGTAACCCTCAACCCAGGGAATCCCGGCAGCCTCAAGCTGCTCACGCATCGGCGAATACACCTGCCGATCCGCACCCGACACAACATACCCCGCCGCCTTGGCCAACTGCGCCAAGCCACCCATAAAGGTTCCGGCAATACCCAGAATATGAACTGAACTCATGCAGGCGCACTCCCGGAAAATACTGCGGCAATCAATAGACTGGAGAACATGAAATAGACAAAAACCAGCAACAGACCAACACCGGCGCCAACGTCCAACGCCCGCCGCAACACCTGCCCCTGTGCCACCAGACTCCACAACACCACGCCCAGCAAGGCGATCTGCGCCCAAGACCACTCGTTGCCGAACTCATCCGGCAAAGCTTCGAAAATCGGCCATGACACCAGCGTAAACACCAGACTAATACCCAGCAGCGCCGCATACGTCTGAATAAAACGTTCAGGGTGAGCACGCATTTTGAGCGTGACCCAAACGAAACCAGCGAGCAAGGTCGCATCCATGGCCGCCTGCGCCATGCCGACCGCCAGACCATCGTCCTGCATGAACATCAGCCCGCCGCTCAAGATATAAGCCAAAGCCAGCCACAACGGCAGACGCCAATGCCCCGGCAACGCTTCCGGGCCGACGCGCAACAGACACAAACCCAACAACTGACGCAACAGCAGCATTCAAAACTCCAGCCTTGCAGCCAACAAAAACGCCCTGTTCGTTGATCGAACAGGGCGCGATTATGGCGAAAAGAGCGGCTTAATAGAAACTCGGCATCCTTACGCCGCGTCCCCGCACTTAAGATTACCGGGAACCGCAACGTCGATAAAGCGCGGAGGCGCCAACTTCAGTTCGCTCATCTTTTGCTCGAAAGCGGCTCGATCCAGACCGACAACATACGGATTGATCGACTTTTCCTGCCCGACCGTGCTCACATGCCGCCCGTTGTAGTCATGCCCAGGATAGACCAGCGTATCGTCCGGGTAGCTGAGCAGCTTTTGCAGGCTGTCGTAAAGCTTGCTGGCGCTGCCCTGCTGGAAATCGGTACGACCGCAGGCATCAATCAGCAGGGCGTCGCCGGTAAACAGGCAGTTGCGCCAGTGGTAGCTGGTGCAGCCATCGGTGTGCCCCGGGGTGCAGAGCGCACGGATCACTTCGTTGCCGAAAACCACCGTTTCACCCTCGCCCAGCAGCACATCCGCACAATCCAGCTGAGTGCCCTTACCGGCCACAAATTTGGCGCCGGTCTGCTGACGCAGCTTGCCGCCCCCGGTCACATGATCGGCGTGGACATGCGTTTCCAGAATGTAGCGCAGCGTAACCCCCATCTCAGCCAGCACTGCCAGATCGCGCTCAACCTGTTCAACCACCGGGTCAATCACCACCGCGTCACGCGTAACCGCGTCGGCAAGCACATAGGTGTAAGTCCATGTATTTGGGTCGAACAACTGACGAAACAGAATCATGACTATCTCCACTGACCACGGATAAAACAAATTGAGCCAATCATACATGAGCCCACAGCAATCATGACAACCCACACCCTTAGCCAGACGGCCGAAGTATTTATTTCAGCCGTCTGATAAGGCGGGACATGAGTGTCCCGCACGCAAATCAATCACGCACATAATTGATTTGTCGCGATCGAGTCCGGGCGTATATCGGACTCGATCGGACTGAAAACCACACAAAATCACCTGGGTAAATGCTGAATGACTCAGCAATTCCTTAACAGCCCGCTAGAAATCCGTGAACCATGCTGACAGAATCAACAGCTTCCGGGCATGGAACCCACTCAAAGCTTTGCAATGACCTCACTCCCCCTGCTGCAAAACCTCGGGCTGGCGCTTGCCATCGGCTTGCTGATCGGCACGGAGCGCGGCTGGCACGCACGCCATGCCGCCGAAGGCACGCGCGTCGCCGGTATCCGCACCTTTGGCCTGGCCGCGCTCACCGGCGGGCTCGTCGGCGCCCTTGCGCTGTCGCTTGGCGCAATCTTTGCGGGATTGGGGCTGCTCAGCTTTGCCGTCCTGGTGATCGTCGGCTACTGGCTTGACAACCACCCCTCCGCAGGCGACGCCGACCGCGGCATGACCACCGAACTTGCCTTGCTCGCCAGCTTCGTTCTGGGTCTGACCGCCACCCTGGGACAGCCGCTGGTTGCGGCCATTGCCGCCGTCATTATTACCACCCTGCTGGGGCTCAAACCGATACTGCACGCATGGCTCACCCGCCTCTCCGCCGAAGAGCTCAACGCCACGCTCAAATTCCTGCTGATTTCCGTCGTCCTGCTGCCCTTATTGCCCAACCAGGGCTTTGGCCCGTGGCAGGCGTTCAACCCCTACCTTGCCTGGTGGATGGTGGTATTGGTTTCGGCGCTGTCCTTCAGCGGCTACATCGCCATCCGGCTTGCGGGCGAACGCCAAGGCATCATGCTGACCAGCCTGCTCGGCGGCCTGGTGTCATCCACCGCCACCACGCTCAGCCTCGCCCAGCACGCGCGTGCACAACGCTTCACGCCAGAACTGCTCGCCGCCGGGATTCTCGCCGCCTCAAGCCTCATGTTCATCCGCATTGCCGTTGAAGCAGGCGTGATCAACCCCGCCCTGTTGGGCAGCCTGCTTCCGCCCATGCTGAGCATGAGCGCTGTCCATCTGGCCGGCGCCTTCTGGTTGTGGCGACGCAGCCGGGCACAGCCGGACAGCCCCGCAAGCGCCCAAGCCTCCGTACTCGGCAACCCCTTCGAGCTGGGGAACGCTCTGAAATTCGGCCTGATTCTGAGCATCATTCTGGTACTGTCCATCGGCGCGCGCGAACTGTTTGGCGACACCGGGCTGTACATTCTGGCCTTCGTCAGCGGACTGGCCGATGTGGACGCCCTCACCCTGTCCACCGCACGCATGAGTATCGACGGCCTCGCCGCCGACACCGCACGCAACGCCATCCTGCTTGCCGCCCTCACCAACACCGCCGTCAAACTGCTGCTGACCTGGTCGATTGGCGGCCGCGCCCTCGGGCTACGCGTCGGCGCCGTCGTGCTGACCGCTTCCGTACTTGCCTCACTCAGCCTTAACCTGTAGCCCAATGACACCCACGCATGACCCGCGCCGCGAGCTGATCCTCGACTGGCTGCATAACACGCTTGAACTCAACATCCAAAACCTCGAACCCGCCTCAGCGGATGCCAGCTTTCGCCGCTACTTCCGCGCCGCCATCCCAGACGGCGCACGGCTTACGCGCATCGTGATGGACGCCCCCCCGCAACACGAAGACATCCGCCCGTTTCTGCATATTGCACAACGCCTGGACGCACACGGCGCGCACGTCCCCGCAATCCACGCCTACAGCCTGGAACACGGGCTCATGCTGCTGGACGACTTTGGCTCCACCCCCCTGCTTCCGGTTCTGCAACAGGCTAGCCCGGATGAGGCCGCCACGCTCTATGCCCATGCACTGCGCGCCCTGCTGCACCTGCAAACCTGCCCATCCGACGACCTGCCGCACTACGACCGCGCCAAACTCATCAGCGAGATGCAGCTCTTCGACACCTGGTATCTGCGCCGACATCTCGGCCTTGAGCCAGGCAACGACGACATGGCATTACTCAACGCCGCCTATGCCCGCCTCGCCGCACGCGCCCTCGCCCAGCCGCAAGGTTTTGTACACCGCGACTACCATAGCCGCAACCTCATGCTCACACCCGACAACCCGCCCGGCATTATCGACTTCCAGGATGCCGTGCACGGCCCGATCACCTACGACCTCGCCTCACTTTTGCGCGACAGTTATATCGAATGGCCGGATGAACAAGTCGAAGCATGGTTGCGCCAGCATCACCACGCGCTGCAACAAAACCAGCCCGACATCCCCGCGTGGGAACACTTCAAAACCGACTTCGACTGGATGAGCGCACAACGTCACCTCAAGGTTCTCGGCATCTTCGCCCGCCTGCACCACCGCGACGGCAAAAGCGGCTACCTCGCCGACCTGCCGCTCACCCTACGCAACCTGCACCGCTCGCTCGCACCCTACCCCGAATTCGCCGACTTTATCGACTGGCTCAACCAACACGGCTGCGCCCGCCCATGAGCACTCGCATGAAAGCCATGATCCTCGCCGCCGGTGAAGGCCGTCGTATGCAGCCGCTCACCCTCACCACCCCCAAACCCCTGCTCTGCGTGCATGGTATCCCGCTGATCGAACACCACATCCGCCGACTGGTGGACGCAGGCATCACGCAGATTGTCATCAACACCGCCTACCTCGGCGCCAAAATCCACGCCGCGCTCGGCACCGGCGCAAAGCTCGGCGCAACCATCTGCTACTCCCATGAAGGCGAAACGGGACTGGAGACCGCAGGCGGCATCCGCCGCGCCCTGCCACTGCTCGGCTCAAATCCCTTCATTCTGGTCAATGCCGACATCTACACCGACTACGACTACCGCCAACTTCTCACCCCGCACCAAACCCCGGCGCACCTCGTCATGGTCAGCAATCCGCCGCAACACCCCAAGGGCGATTTTGTTCTCGAAAGCGGCCTGGTGCGCAATTCGCAAGAACCCGCCCCAACGCTCACCTACGCCGGCATAGCGCGCTTCCACCCGCACTTCTTCCACGACATCCCGTCCGGCTGTCACCCCCTCGCCCCGCTTTTGCGCCGCGCCGCCGATCTCGGCCAAATAAGCGGCGAACACCACCAAGGCGAATGGCACGACATCGGCACGCCGGAAAGGCTGGCCGCTCTGAACGCACAGACGCAACCCTAGCAAGCGCTGAAGCACTTATTCCAGCCCGCCATGTGGAGCCCAACGACTCCTCACCTGAACCATACCTTCGCGAGCCAAGCCCCCCTGTTCACGGGGGATACAGAGCATTGAGCAAACCCTACCATCACCGACCACGGCGACAGGTCTTTTTTGTTCGGCGTTCAGTCAAGTTAACGAGGTTTCGAGTTTCATGAAAAGGAAGAAGAGCATTCTTGCGATGGCTTGCGCAATCATCATCGCCAGCGTGGCGGGCTGCGGCGGCTCCGATGATGCTGCACCGAGCAACACTGGAGGAGACAGCACGGGAGGCGAAGGAGGGGGCGGGACAACACTTTCCAGCAGTGTGTCGGGTACAGCTATGGCCGGCAAGTTCCTGAGCGGTCAGACCTGCGCGTACAAGCTCGACGCAGGCAAGCAAGGCGGCAAAATCGCCTGCTCCAGCGTTAATGCCGATAGCCAGTTTACGATTGATATTGGCAGCTATGTCGGGGAGGTTCTACTCGCCATCGAAAATGGCGCAGCCTACGATGACGAAGCCACCGTGGGCGATGAAAGCAGCGGAACACCGCTGAAAGGCACCCTGCGCAACATCGTTGTTGTTGGTGCAAATGGCGGCGTCACTTCAGCCGCTATCACCCCCTTCACGGAAGCCGCCGTACGCATGGCAAACAACCTAACGCGTACTGACATCGAAGCAAAGACCAAACAACTGCTAACCGTGCTGCCGCAACTGGACAGCGCATTCAATCTACTGGATACACTCCCCGCCTTAGGCAACGCCAATGCGCTGTCCATGGCTTACCGCGAACTGCTGCGCGCCCTCTCGCAGATGCAGGCCGATGCAAAAATGCAGGGGGATTTGGGAGCCTATCTGAGCACACTGACCAACACCCTCGCCAATGGCTCGGACGCTGATCGTAAAAAGCTCAAGAGCAAACTCTCGGCGGCGATTGCCAAGGGACTCGACAGCGGCTACTGCGAGCTGAAAGATGAGCGCCTGAGCTGCCAAACTACGCCGCAACCCGCCGCCGCACTTAGCTGTAAAACCGAGCTCTTCCAGCCGGGCACCGCAGTCAGCCTGCCCGGAGCCATGGATATTGTCAGCTTCTCCGGCCCCTACAGCGGTAGTGAGGGTGTTTTCGACAACAGCTTCAATTTCACCAAGACCGGTGACGCACAACTCCTGGTGGGTACCGATGCCACGATTTTCTACAATGGCATCGAGTATCCCCTCGACTCGCTGTGCATGGAAACCAGTGCAACCCACGGCAAAATGCTCTACCTGCATTTCAAGCAAGGACACATTGACCTGTTCGCCGACCGCTCATGGAGTGGCGTATCACCCAAGGATGGGGTGACCGTCGTGCGCGGCGACAAACCTGCCAGTGATGACGGCGGCGGCACAGGCGGCACGCCTGGCGCTGGCAGCGGCGTCACACTCTCGGCGCCGATTAACGGGTTTACCAAAATTCCACAAAGCGCCCCCGTGTTCGAACAGGGCGTGACCGACGTAACCTTTCTTGACCGCAAAAAATGGTCATGGCAGGTTGGCGCCGACATAAACCAACTGAAGCTCGTCGTGGCCTATGTGCGCATGGCCGGCAACCCTGAATCCGAAACATTGCAAATTAACGTAGGCGGCGGCCTTCCAATCGTCAGCGCCCCTCTAGGGAACGTGACTGGTATGTGCACACTTACGCCATCCCAAGCGGTGGGTCAATTACTCAAATGCTCCGACTATGGCGTAAGCTTCGACAAGGCCACAGGCCTTATCAGTATGAACGCCACACCCATGAAGGTCATTATTGGCACGGCAGCAGACTTTACGCTCAAAGGCTCGATGGGGTTTGTTCCGTTCTAAACGGATACAGCCGTGGGGCAAAGCTTCACAGCTGTAAAAAAACATTGCCCGCTAAAGTTAAGCCGCACGATGCGGCTTTTTTATTGAGCCACACAAACGCAGATGATTCACACAGTAACGCACTCAGCCGAGCACATCGTGGCATTCAACGGCAGAACAAGCTCAATACCCAATCCACCACTTACCGCTGTGTAAAAACGTAACGCGGCACCCAGTTTCCGTGCACGGTTTTGCATGCTCTGAATTCCGCGTCCTGCCGAAAGCGCAGCAGGCGTTCCATTCATCAGCGCAAGCCCCAGACCATCATCTTCCAAACGAATACTCAGAGCGCGTTCTTCCATCCTGATATCGACGGCAAACCGCCCAGCGTGCGCATGACGAATGGCATTGGAGACCGCCTCGCGCAAAATTCGCCGCATATTGATCGCCTGAGCGTGTTGCAGCAGCACCACCACCACACCCACTCCGAACTCTTGCTGCCAATCAAGCTCCAGGCCAGCGTCCCGCAAACGCTGTTCGCTCTCGCTGCGCCAGTCAGCCAACGCTTCATCCAGTTGAACACCCTCCGCATGAGTGCGGGCGACAATATCGCGCAAATCCTGCAAGGCGGAACGCGCCAAATCCGCGTTTTCACCATCGCCCGCACGGTAGACCAATGAAAGAAGCTTGGCACCGACATCATCATGCAGATCGCTGTGAATACGCTCACGCTCCTCTCGTGCGGCCTGCTCACATTCCAGGACACGCATTTTGCGGAAGCTGTCTTCAAGCTGGGCATGCTTCTCGTCCACAAGGCGCTCCAGCCCACGATTGAGCGCTTCAAACTCGTTCAAGGCACGCGCATAACGTGCTGTCATGATGAGGCCGATAACAAAGAACAGCATCGGCGCAGCGAATTGCAGTAGATAGATGTCCTCCTGCAAAACGGGCTGCAAGGCGCTCAATAAACGATGCTGACTATGCATCAACCAGTCGTGAGCCGCGAACAGGACTATCACCCCCATGCCCACAACCAGAGGACGGGCATCCTCATTGCCGCGCACGAACCCCTCACGCAGCAGCACAAACAGGGTAAACAGCGCGGCGAGCAAGGTTCCAAGATGCCAAAACGTGGTCAGCGGCAAATACAGCGCGGGCGATGCCAGGGACAGGCTCAGCGGCGAGAGCAACATCATTAACCAGAGTGCGCGACTGAACCACCGCGTCTCGACACCGGTAAAACGCAGCAACGAAATCAGCAACAGGGCAGAAAACGCCTGAAAGCTGGCATTGACGAAAATCTCCCAGACTGCTGTCGGCACGGGAATGTCGATCAGGAACAAGTTGGTCGATTGTGCGCCCCAAATCAGCGCTGACAGACCAAACAGTCCATAGGCCGTGTCCTGGCGGCGGCGCAGCCAAAGATTGAGCATGAACACACCAATCGTCGCAATCATCAGACTCACCGCCTGATTGATGGTGACATTACGAAAAATCAGCGCCTCGAACTTTGCCCTGAGCACGCGCTCCGCCCCGATCAGCGGTGGAAACAGAAAAGGCTGCGAATAGGCATGACCGCGCAAACGCACGTCGAGAACATGCGTCCCTTCACGCAGCAACCCCGGAGGGATAATAAACAGCAATGGGCGATTCCAATAACGCGCGACGGGCTCATCAAAACGCCCGCCGCTACCGATTTTCACCCCGTCCAAGAAGACCTCAGCATTCAGCCCCAACCGGGGCAGGAGAATCGAGTAAAGCTCATGCGGCTCACGCTCAAGCTCAAATCGCATTCGATACCAGCCAACGCCCTCGTTGTCCGGCAGACTCGACCCCCACCAATCAGGCAAGCTGCGCGCAACCCAGGCTGCCTCCGGCGCAGGCGGCTCGCAAGCCGCATCAAGCACGAAATCAGCATGCTGTAATACAAAAATGCCACGCTCATCCGGCGTAGCGAGAGTAATGGCATAGGCCTGAGAAACGCCGCAGATTGCCACAACGAACCAGGCGAGAAGCAGATGGATGCGCATGAGGCGTGAGTGGAAAAAGAATGGATGTGACAAAAAATGCGACAAAAAACGCACCCCCGTAAATGCGGGGTATCGCCCCAAAAAACGCAGGCTTATGCTATCGGAACCTGCACTCAGAAGCGCTGCAAGGCTTGCCACGCCACAAACCGCTCTCAAGCACACTCGCAACGAGCACACCAGGAAACGCCCGCATGAAAACCGGATTTATTCTCGATGACCTGCCCGAATCCCGCCGCTGGCTAGAGCACGCCTTGCGCCAAAGCTTCGACGACATCGAGATCGACACGGCGACAAGCGTGAATGAGGCGCGGCGCTATATCCTCGACGGCGGGCGCCCCGCAATCGCCCTGATCGACCTCGGCTTGCCGGATGGATCAGGTATCGAGGTGATCCAGAGCATCAACCTACACAGTCCGGCATCGCTGTGTATCGTGGCCAGCATTTTCGATGACGACAGGCATATATTCCCGGCTCTACGCGCCGGCGCGCGCGGCTACCTGCTCAAAGACCAACCGGTAGACGTGATCGTACGCGCGCTAAAGGGTATTGCGGCAGACGAGCCACCGATCTCGCCCGCCATCGCTCGCCGTATGTTGAGTCACTTCAGCCCGACACAAAACCCTGATGCAACGTCGCCACACCTGACCGGACGCGAAATCGAGGTGCTGCAACTTATCGCCAAAGGCATGACCACGGCGGGAAGCGCACGCTTGCTCGGTATCTCTCAGCACACCGTGACCGGCTACGTGAAAGATATCTACCGCAAACTCAACGTTTCCTCACGCGCTGAGGCAACGCTGTTGGCGCGCGAAATGGGACTGGTCTAATGTGTTCAACGCTTGCTGCCTTTCTGAGGAAATACTCCTAGTCCAGCCGATCACAGAGTCGGAAACGACTAGCGTTTCATGGCATCCCAAAATTCGCTATTCGCCTTGGTCTTAGTCAGGCGATCCAGCAGGAATTCCATGGACTCAATTTCACCCATGGTGTGCAGGAATTTGCGCAGAATCCACATCTTCTGCATTTCTTCCGCATCGGTCAGCAGCTCTTCGCGACGGGTGCCAGAACGGTTGATGTCGATCGCCGGATAGACGCGCTTTTCCGCCAACTTGCGGTTGAGGTGAACTTCGCTGTTGCCCGTGCCCTTGAATTCCTCGTAGATCACTTCATCCATTTTCGAGCCGGTGTCAATCAACGCAGTAGCGATAATGGTCAGCGAACCGCCCTCCTCGATATTGCGCGCCGCGCCGAAGAAGCGCTTGGGCTTTTGCAGGGCGTTGGCATCCACACCACCAGTCAATACCTTGCCGGACGAAGGCTGCACGATGTTGTAGGCACGCGCCAAGCGAGTGATGGAGTCGAGCAGGATCACCACATCGCGCTTGTGCTCGACCAGGCGCTTGGCCTTGTCGATCACCATTTCGGCGACTTGCACATGGCGGGTGGCGGGTTCATCAAAAGTGGAAGCAATCACTTCGCCGCGCACAGTGCGCTGCATCTCGGTAACCTCTTCCGGGCGCTCGTCAATCAGCAGAACGATCAGGTAGCACTCGGGGTAGTTGGCGGTGATGCTCTGCGCAATGTTCTGCAACATCATGGTCTTACCGGCCTTGGGCGGCGCGATAATCAGGCCGCGCTGGCCTTTGCCCATGGGTGCGACGATGTCGATAATGCGCGCGGTCAAATCTTCAGTGCTGCCATTGCCGCGCTCCATGCGCAGACGCTTTTCAGGGTGCAGCGGCGTCAGGTTTTCGAACAGCACCTTACCCTTGGTGTTTTCTGGCGGCTCAAAGTTGATCGTGTCAACTTTGAGCAGGGCGAAATAGCGCTCACCGTCTTTGGGTGGGCGAATGGTGCCGGAAACGCTGTCGCCTGTTTGCAGACCGAAACGGCGGATCTGACTCGGCGACACATAGATATCATCGGGGCCGGCCAGATAGGAGTCATTCGGCGTGCGCAGAAAGCCAAAGCCATCCGAAAGGATTTCCAGGACGCCATCGCTGTAAATGGGCTCGCCTGTCTTGGCGTGCGCCTTAAGAATGACAAAGAGCAAATCCTGTTTACGGGCACGCGCAATATTTTCAATGCCCAGGGACTCGGCCAGCGCGAACAGTTCGGCGGCAGGTTTTTTCTTGAGTTCGGTAAGATTCATGCAGGGTGGAATTTCAATAACGAGGGGGAGCAATGACCCAAGCGAGTCATGGCATCAAGGAGGAGAGTGAGGAACTCGCTTTGCGCGCTACCCGTACCGAGGCATTGAGCCGGGGGTAAACATAGGCTTGGAGCAGCGGGTGAATACAGCGGGTCAGATGAACCGCGAGAGGTCGGCGCGCTGTAGAGCGATTCAACTTCAACAGATTGAAGTTTGCCGAAAATAACATGACTAAGATCACGCGTCCAGAAATCCGTCGGACTTCGGAAAACAAAGCATCACCGGCTGGCGGTGGACTGATTTTGAGGGTTTTGCAGGATGAATCCAGTCCAACACCCAAAATCCCCCCAAAACAGCAAGGCAAACACCATCTCGCGCGATTTACAGCCGACTTTCTTAAGCCGCTCGGCGGCTTGGTGTTCGCACAGAGCAAGAACGAGACCCAAATACCGAACCATTGCGGTCGATAGCGTGGATCCAGTCTGGCAGGACAGGGAGCGCAGGCTTACAGCTGACCGTCCAGGAAGCTGGCGAGTTGCGATTTGGAGAGCGCCCCAACCTTGGTCGCTGCCACAGCGCCATTCTTGAACAACATCAAGGTAGGGATGCCGCGAATGCCGTACTTCGGCGGCGTGCCTGGGTTTTCATCAATGTTGAGCTTGGCGATCTTGACGCGCCCCGCGTAATCCTTGGCGATTTCTTCCAGGATCGGCGCAATCATGCGGCAGGGACCGCACCACTCGGCCCAGTAATCAACCAACACAGGAATATCGCTTTTGAGTACATCGTGCTCAAAGCCTTCATCGGACAGATAAACAATATTCTCGCTCACGCGGTATCTCCTCTATGGGAACGTAAAACGGGGAACTAACCACCTTAAGATCAAGCCGTGAAAGACCCGACACGCTTGGAACATTCATTTGCGGACATTCAAAGTTCGGCAATTTTGCGGCGAGCTTACGCCGATTGCAAGCCGCACAGAGCCTTTCAGGCGGCGAGCGACAACCCGGGAGGGCATTCGATTTCCACCGCTAGGGGCAAATGATCCGAGTGCGCTAGGGGCAAAGCCTCGGCCTTGTGCACGCGCAGGCTGGGACTCAGAAGGATATAGTCGATCATGCGGTTCGGTCGCCAGCTCGGAAAGGTGTGCAGTTCCTGTTCAGGCAGGTGCAATCCCGTGCGCTGTTGCAACATGCGCATCTCCGGCGAATGCGGCAGACAATTGAAATCGCCCATCAAGATCGCATGAGGCTCGTGGCGCAACAACTCGGCCACAAAGGCCATCTGCTTGAAGCGCGCTCCACGCCCCAGCGCCAAGTGCATCACTGCCACAGCCAGACGCGCTTTGCCGCAACCAAAATAGGCCAGCATCACGCCTCGCCCGGGCACGACGCCCGGCAACGCGTGATGCTCCACCACATACGGCGTATAGCGCGCCAGCAAGCCCAGGCTATGCTTGGCCAGATGCCCGAAATCACGATTGGTCTGGTGACGCCAGAAGGGTAGCCCGGCGCGTGCGGCGAGGTATTCCGTCTGATTGATGTACTGGCTGCGCAGACTACCCGCATCCACTTCCTGCAAGCCGACGATATCGTAGCGTTCCAGCGTCTGTGCAATGTTGTCCAGATTTCCGGAACGCTCGCGACTGGGCAACACATGTTTCCAGCTATTGCGCAAATAATCGTGGTAAGCGCGGCTGGCAATGCCAACCTGAATGTTGTAGCTCAGCACGCGCAGATAAGATGCGTGTGCAGAAGAATCGTGTCTATTCATTCCGTGCCCGCGACTACATCGGTGAAATCATTTCACCCAAACGCGCGGTGAGCTTGAGGTTTTCGCTGTAATCCACCGGCACATCAATCACACAGACCTCATTGCTGGCCACAGCCTCGCGCAACACATCTTGCAGCGACATACCCGGCTCAATGCGGTAACCGCGCGCGCCGAACGATTCCGCCAGCTTGACGAAGTCCGGGTTGCCGAATTTAACGAAGGCTGGACGCCCGAACTGCGCCATTTGCTTCCATTCAATCAAGCCATAGCCGCTATCATTCCAGATCAGCACGATCATCGGCGTTTTCAGACGCACGGCGGTTTCCAGTTCCTGTACGTTCATCAGGAAGCCTCCGTCCCCAGTTGCCGCAACCACGGTACGCTCCGGGCAAGCCAGCTTGGCGGCAATCGCACCGGGCAGAGCAATGCCCATGCTGGCAAAGCCATTGGAGATCAGGCAGGTATTGGGAAACTCGCAGCGGAACATGCGCGCCAACCACATTTTGTGCGCCCCCACGTCGGAAATCACGATGTCATGCAAATCCAGTGCGGTACGCAGATCCCAGATCAGCTTTTGCGGCTTCATCGGCCACAGGGTATCGCGCGCATGCTCACTCATATCGGCCTTGAGCATATCGCGCAGCGGGCGCATGGCCTGACCTTCATGCGGTTTAGCGCGCAGGGCGATGCGCTCCAGACTTAATCCAATGTCTCCCAGAACTTCCAACGTCACGCCGTAATGCGCATCGACTTCGGCAGGGGAATCGTCGATATGCAAAATGGCGCGATCCCGCGTGGGATGCCACAGGTGCGGGTGATACTCCACGATGTCATAACCGATAGCGATAATCAGATCCGCATGGTCAAAGCCGACGCCGACGTAATCCTTGGCCTGCAAGCCCACGCTGCCCAGCGCCATAGGGTGTTTGAACGGAATAACCCCCTTGGCCATGAACGTATTGGCCACAGGGACATTCAACTGCTCGGCAAACGCCGCCAGCGCCTCATGCGCGCCGGCGCGAATCACGCCATTGCCCGCAAGAATGATCGGGTTCTCCGCCTGCGAAATCAGCCTGGCCGCGGCAACAACCGTGTGCTCTGTCGGTCCCGGACGGTGCTCTTCACCCGAGTGCAGCGGCACGCCCTCAGCGGGCATCTCGGCGATATTTTCCGGTAGCTCGATAAAGGCGGCTCCCGGCTTGGAGGCCTGCGCCAGCTTAAACGCTTTGCGGATGGTTTCCGGCACGGTCGCGGGCGTCAAAACGCGGGTCGAGTACTTGGTAATCGGGCGGAACATCTCCACCAGGTCAAGCACCTGGTGCGACTCCTTGTGCAGACGCTCAGTCGAAGCCTGTCCGGCAATCGCCACCAGCGGCGCGTGATCCATGTTCGCATCCGCCACGCCAGTAATCAGATTGGTCGCCCCCGGCCCCAGGGTCGCCAGACATACCCCGGCACGCCCCGTAAGGCGACCGTGCACATCGGCCATAAATGCCGCCCCCTGCTCATGGCGCGTGGGAATAAAACGAATGGAGCTGTCCAGCAGGGCATCGAGCAAGTCGAGATTTTCTTCCCCGGGAACGCCAAAAATGGTTTCAACGCCCTCGGCCTCAAGGCAGCGAATCACGAGTTCAGCAGTGGTCATGATAAGAATATGCGTCGATAACATTGACGAGCGAGTCTAGCAGCCTGTCGGACTTGAGGCGAACTGACTGCCAGCAGAGCCGACAAAACAAAAAACGCCGCGACACGGCGGCGTTAAGCACGAAAATATGAATCCGCGAACCAAGGAAATCAGAGCCTGTTCAAAGCCTCGATCAACGGATGCAGTGCACGCGAAAAACCGCCGGAAAAGCGCAGCATATACGCACTTTGAGGCGGTTTTTTGCGCCGCAAAGCGCCGGTCAGTGAGACTTTGAACGGGCTCTTAAAAATTCGCCTGTTCCGCCTCGGTATAGGCCAGGATGGTGTAGTTGCCGATATTCTCCTCGAAGCCCTTGGTGACCGGTGCCCATTTTTTCACGCGGGGATCGGCCAGCACCATGATTTTGGCCTGCTCCAGCGGCTTGCCCTGCTTGACCGCCTCAACACAGGCGCCGTAAATGCCCTCGAACAGCTCACGGTTGTCTTTAAGTACGTTCGCCCCCGGAAGACCGTGCCCTGGCAACCACACCTTCACCTTGGGCTGGAGTTTCTCCAGCTCATCGTAGGTTTTGAATGTCCCAAGATACGAGCCATCCTCCATAAAGGCGATACGCCGATCCATGGCCACATCACCGACGTGCACGATACGATCCTCGACGACCTCGAAGCACACATCTGCTGGCGTATGCGCCGTACCATAATGCAGACAGCGAATGGTTACGTCGCCGTACTTGAATTCGTCACCATGCTTTACTTCCTTGTTCGGCGGGGTCACGACCGTGCCGATGGTTGCATTATCAGTCGAGCGCTCCATCAGCTTGACCCAATACTCACCCTGCCCGGACTTGATCGCCGACATGGTGAGCGCGTGCGCGTAAATCGGCACCTCCTTGTTCGCCTCGACAAACGCATGATTTCCAAGCCAATGGTCGCCGTGATAGTGCGTGTTGAATACCGCAATAATCGGCTTGTTGGTCACCTTTTTAATTTGACGCAGCGCCATGTCGCCAATTTGCGTGGACGCGCCTGAGTCCAAAATCACCACGCCTTTTTGCGTCACCACAAAGCTGACATTACTCATCAACCCTTGGTTTTTGGCATTTGGAAAACCGTCCGGAGCAATCACCACATAGGTATGCTCCCCAATCTTCGTAGCAGGAATGTCGGGTACGGGCGGCCCCTTCACCACCATGTCCATCTCCTTGGCGAACGCTTGCAGGGGCGCAAGCGTGGGCAGACTCAACACGCCCACCGCGGCCGCGCTGGCGACCGTGCGCAAAAAACTCCGACGCGCTTCAACACCTGCATATTGCTCTGTCATGACCCACCTCCCGTAATTTTTATAAGTTAAGCGCCAGCAGCCTGTGGACTTGAACGGCTGAAGCGAAAAAGTCGCCGACCGAGGACAGATTGCGTGCGGGACACCCATGTCCCGCCCTTAGTCAGGCTGCTGAAACAAGTATTTCGACAGCCTGACTAAGGGCGGGATCCATGGATGGATTCCACAAGCTTTTGCAGCCAGATCACCTCCAGCCCAACAGGCGGCTAGAGCATTCATTCTAGGGTGTTGCCGCCTCGCACACTCACGCAAGTTTTTTATCTAACCCACTGCCGGGTTTATAGAACGCAGCGCATGGCTTGCCCGAATCACGCATTTGAGCCAAGCTGCCACCCCATGTCGCACTGTAATCACCACACGCTCTGCCTCACGCAAGCGCTCGAACATGCCGAAGCCCTGTGCCAAAGCCAGGGCGCAAGACTGACCCCGTTGCGCCGCCGCGTGCTTGAACTGGTGTGCGCAAGCCATGCTGCCGTCAAGGCCTATGACCTCATCAGTCGTCTGTCCACCGAAGACCACCTGGTCAAGCCGCCGACCGTGTACCGCGCCCTCGATTTTCTACTGGAGCACGGCCTGATCCACCGCGTGGACAGCCTGAATGCTTTTGTCGGCTGCACCGGCGCCCATAACCCGCATGACGTGCGCCTGCTGATCTGCACCCAATGTGGTCAAATCAGTGAGCTTGCAAACCCGGCACTGGACGCGACGCTGCAAGACGCGCTGCACGCAAGCGGCTTCAAGGCCAGCCACACCCACCTCGAAATCCACGGCCTGTGCGCCCACTGCCAGGAGGCAACCCGCTCATGAGCATCGACCCGCAACTCATCGCCCAATGGCGCCAGGACAACGCCATCGACACCACGTTGGCCGGACAAAAACTGCGCTTTTGCACCACCTGGGGGTTATTTTCACCGCGCGAAATCGACAGCGGCACATGGCTTTTGCTCAAGCAATTTGAAGACGGTCAGATCGACATCAAGCCTGGCGACGACATTCTCGACATCGGCTGCGGCTACGGCCCCATCGGTCTCACCCTCGCCAGCCTTGCCCCCCAGGGTCGCACCCTCATGGTGGACAAGGACTTCGTCGCCGTGGACTACACGCGCAAAAACATCGAACTCAACCGCACCCCTAACGCCGAAGCCATGCTCAGCAACGGCCTTGCCCAGATTCCAGCAGAGCGCACATTCGACATTATCGTATCCAATGTCCCCGCCAAGGTCGGCAAGGAAATGCTCTACATCATGCTCGACGACGCCCGCGCCCACATGAAACCCGGCGGGCGCATCGTGCTCGTCACCATCTCCGGTCTGCGTGAATTCTTCAAACGCACCCTGGTGGAAATGTTCGGCAATTATGACAAGGTCAAGCAAGGCAAGGATTACACGGTCAGCATGGCGATCAAGTCGTAATGTTTTCAAAGCCGACGCCCCCCTGAATATTGATCCGGCACGATTTATTCATGAATCCGTTCGTGCTGAGCCTGTCGAAGCACGGCTCTTCGACAGGCTCAGAGCGAACGGTGCTCATGTCTTATTCCGGTTTAAATCGTGCCGGAGCAATAAGCACGTCAAGTTCAAAAGCGAACTGACGTCATCCATGAAGCTCCGCTTCCCATAGCTGGTCATCCCATGAACTGCCGCCCCAACTGTGCCGCCTGCTGCATTGAGCCCTCCATCAGCAGCCCGATTCCCGGCATGGAAAACGGCAAGCCTGCCGGGCTACGTTGCATCCAGCTTGACGAGACCGAGGGCTGCAAACTTTTCGGCGCACCCGAACGCCCGGCGGTGTGCGGCTCGCTCCAGCCCAGCGAGGAAATGTGCGGAACCAGCCGTGAGCACGCACTGCATTGGCTGGTCTGGCTGGAAGCGCAGACGGCGCCATGATATTGGCGAACACCGTCTCCACAGCATTTAAGAACCTGTTCAAAATCTCGCTGAACGGCGCATTGCGGCGCAAAAAAACCACCTCAAAATGCTCACATAGTCTGTCTATGCTGCGCTTTTTCGGCGGTTTTTCGCTTGCACTGCATCCGTTGATCGAGATTTTGAGCAGGCTCTAAGTCGGCGCACCTCATCCAGCCTGCACCATTTTTCCGATGCGCCGGTGTGGAAATGTGCAGCAATTACGATAAAGTCAGACAAGGCAAGGACTGAATAACCGCCCAGCCCGCTTCGGAAACCCTGAATGAATCCAGGCATGGGCGCGTTACAGACTCGACAGCCTGATACATTTCCAAGCTGTCTTGCGCACTTCAATGACTTGCGTCATGAAGCAACAGGGTCTCCCTGCCCCGAGCGGGAGGCTCTGACTCGATCGGAAGCCCCCCTTTCAACTCAATGCCGCGAGGTGATGTATGGAACATGGTTTTCATCCCCTGACTGAACTTTTCGACCAACTCGGCCTGCCCTCGGATGCCGCATCAATCGATGCCTTTATTGCCGACAAATGCCCGCTGAATTATGAGCTCGCCCTTGCGGATGCGCCGTTCTGGACGGTAGCGCAAGCCCAGTTCATCCGCGAAGCGCTGGAGGAGGACGCGGACTGGGCTGAAGCTGTGGATCATCTGGACGCTCTGCTGCGTTGACAGCCCGTAGCGAATATTCATTCGGATGTACTCACAGCCAACAGCCTGTCGGGCTTGAAACAAACTGGCTGCGAATCCATGAATATCTTGCATTATCTAATCCTGCTTATTGGCCTGATCGCCTCTGGCATCACATTCGCGCTGATGCGCTTCCCACAAACCAGACGCCCGCAGTTTAGAACCATGGGACAGTTCTCTATTGCGGCCTCTCTACTTGGGGCGCTCATTGTGCTTGCTGCCTTTGTCACCATTGCCTTTACCCAGGGCTGAGCGCCCATCCCCCTCCCGCAGCAGGTGCTTCTTCGTCTCAGCCCTTACCCGCTACAATGCCGGTCATTCTTTGCCTGTGAACCTGCCATGACTGCTGCCCTGTTCGACTCTCACATCCCTAATCTCCAACTCATCCACCGCGGCAAGGTGCGCGACATTTATGCCGTGGATGATGTGCATTTGTTGATCGTGACCACCGATAGGCTCTCAGCCTTCGATGTGATTCTGCCTACGCCGATTGCAGGCAAGGGCGAGGTGCTGACGCAAACGGCGCTGTTCTGGTTCAAGCATTTCGAGTCGCTGATTCCCAATCACCTGGCAACCGATCTTGCGCTTGAAGATGTTATTCCGGATGCGGCGCTATGCGCTGAACTTGCGCCGCGCACCATGCTGGTCAAAAAACTCAAGGCACTGCCGATTGAGGCGATTGCGCGCGGCTACCTGATTGGTTCGGGCTGGAAGGACTACCAAGCCACTGGCGCGGTGTGCGGGATTCCCCTACCCGCCGGGTTGCGCCTGGCCGACAAACTGCCAGAACCGCTTTACACCCCATCAAGCAAGGCTGCGGTGGGCGATCATGATGAAAACATCGATTTCGCGGCAACCGTCAACCTGGTCGGCCTTGAGCTTGCGACCCAGGTGCGCGACATGACCCTGCGCCTTTACAAAGAGGCTGCCGAATACGCGCTGGCGCGCGGCATTATCATTGCCGACACCAAATTTGAATTTGGCGTCGATGAGCACGGCACACTGCACCTGATTGACGAAGCGCTCACGCCGGATTCCTCGCGTTTCTGGCCGCTGGACAGCTACGCGCCGGGGAAGCGTCCCGAAAGTTTTGACAAACAATTTGTACGCGACTGGCTTGAAGCGCTGGACTGGGATAAAACAGCGCCCGGCCCGGAGCTGCCGCCGGAGATTATCGAGCGCACCTCAGCCAAATACCGTGAAGCCCTGCAACGCCTGACCCAATGAAGGCCGAAACGATGAGCAAAAACTATGTGCGATAACCACGCCCCCATCGACAAACTGGTTGCTGGATTTCAGCATTTCCGCCGCGAGCGCTTTGAGCGCAAAGACACCTATTACCAAGCGCTGGTGCGAGAGGGACAACATCCACGCGTGCTATTTTTAGGCTGCTCGGACTCGCGCGTGGATCCAGCCATTGTGTTCGGCACCGAGCCCGGCGAGCTGTTCATTATCCGCAACGTGGCGAATATCGTGCCGCCGTACGAAATCAATGCGGGGCAACACGGCGTAAGCGCCGCGATTGAGTACGCCGTCAACTCGCTGGCGGTTGAGCACATCATCATTAACGGCCACTCGCAATGCGGCGGCATTCGCGCGCTATGCGAGAATCCGGAAGATGCGCATATCGACAGCCCGCATCTGGTCGGACGCTGGCTGGCGCTGGCCAAGCCTGCCTACGACAAGGCGCGCGCCGATTACCCAGAAGCCGACATGAACCGTCTGGCGCACGAGTGCGAGAAAGACTCGATCATTCGTTCACTGAAAAACCTGCTGACGTTTCCGATGGTGCGCGCACGCGTGAGCTCCGGTCACCTCAAGCTCCACGGCTGGTACTTCGACATGGCGCGCGGACTGCTAAGCGCCTGGAACCCGGATACAGGTCGCTTTGAACCCATTAACCCGAATGTTTCATAAATTACACCCGCCCTCGCTGGTCTCTTGCCCGTACAAGGCATTTTCCTCAGTCGCCCGTATAACCCGATACGGCACTTCTTCGGAAAATGCCTTGTACGAACAATACCCTGCGCAATCATCGCGCGAATTTATGAAACATTCGGGCTAAGCTTCTGATGGCTCAAGGTTTTTTCATTACCGCCAGCGACACCGGGTCGGGCAAGACCTATCTTGCGGCTCAACTCGCCGCCGCCCTTAACGCGCAGGGTCTCCGCGTCGCCGTACGCAAACCGGTGGAATCCGGCTGCGTCGAGCATGACGGCGTGCTGATTGCACAGGATGCCGAACAGCTCCGGCACGCCGCAGGCGCATGGGAAACGCTTGAGACGATCTGCCCCAACCCGCTGCGCGCACCGCCCAGCCCGCCGCGCGCCGCACGCCATATGAAGCGCAAGCTCATGCTGGCCGAATTACACCCGGCCTGCGCCATGCCGGAAAATGCAGACTGTATCCTGGTCGAGGGCGCGGGCGGTTTTTTTGCGCCCCTGGCCGAAGATGGCCTGAACGCCGATCTCGCTGCCAAGCTGGGTCTGCCGATACTGCTGGTGGTTCCCGACCGACTGGGCGCCATCAACCAGGCGCTGCTAGGAATCCATGCCGTCACACATCGCGGGCTGACGCTGGCCGGGGTGATTCTGAATCAGCTTGACGCCGAAACGCCGCGCAGCATGGATAACTACGCCGACCTGCGCCTCTGGACTGGCGCACCGATCATGCGCATGGAGCGCCACGCCAACGGCGCCGCATTGCTGGCGCGTCTTCAGCCCTGCATGAGCTGATCGATTTCCTGATACGCCGACTTCAGCCACATTTTCACGCGCTGACGCTCCAGCAGTCCAAGTTCATGCGCTGCCCCGCCTTGGGTCGCCGCCCAGAAGCTGCTATTACTCGCATCAATCTTCACCATCGAGGCCTCATGCAGACGCTTGAGGGTCATGACCTTCGCGCCCAGTTCCTGCGCACGCGCGAGCAGGCCAGACTGTCTGAGAATGCCAAAATCATCGCCGCGCACCTGATTAAGCACCAGCACATAGTCAAGCTTGTCGTCAAAGCGCTCCAGCAGCACCGCGAGCAAGTCCACCGAATCGCGCCCCGAGTCCATCACATGCCAGTAACGAATGCCCAGCCCCAATTCACTGGCGAGGCCAAGCACGTCGGAGTCGTCAATCCAGCGCATCAGGGCGTCCTGCGTTTGCGCGGCCAGATCAACCAGCACGGGACGATCAAAATCCGCCGTGGCCGCTTCGACAATGAGATCCAGGCTCTCATAGCTGTCCGCCGCCACTTTGGAAGCATAGTCGCTGTAGAAGCGCAGCAGGGCGCCATGCGACTTATCGGCATCAAAACCAATAAACGGCAGCTCGTGGTCAATGAAATACTGCGCCAGAATACGCGCCATCATGGATTTGCCCACGCCGCCCTTTTCGCCGCCAATGAAATGAATGTCCGCCATATCTGTGTCTCTAATTAGGTAAATGCTGTTTTATTCCATCCCTGGAAAATTTAAAACCGCGCGCCGTAGGTGTAATTGTGGGTATCTTTACCCTCGGCCACAATAGGTTCGGCATGTTTCGGTTTAATGGGCGACGACGTGACTTTATTCTCAGCTTCGGGCGCCTCCAGCAGGCCGAGCGCATCCGAGAGTTCCAGCGCCAACAACACCAGCGTCTCGTTATCCACTTCCTGCGCGCGCGCCAGAATCTCGCGAGCATAATCGTCGGCCTGCGCCAAGCGGAAGATATCGACGTTAAAACCACCCAATCGGCGCGTCATGATTTTGAAACGCGCCAGCTTCTGCATCGTCATCGTATCCATGGTATTGTCCTAAGCATTTGAAAATCTTCGCACTATTCAGGCCTCCGCCATATTTTGGGTCTGTGCAGGCTCAATGGCCTCGGGCTTCGGCTTGGCGAAATAGTGCTCATGAATGGCATTGTGCAACTCGCATAGGCGTTGCTGAATCTCGTCGATCAAGACCGGCAAACCATCATTCAGCTCCATGCTGTGTTCCACCTTGGCGAGCAGGCGCGCGGTCTGACGCGCAGAGCGCAAGGGGTCGGCAGGATCGGGAAGCTCGGCCAGAATGCTCTCGATATTCTCCAGGCAATAACGAATCGCGCGCGGAAAACGCGGATCGGAGAACAAAAAGCTCACCACAGCCTTAGGCGAGATGCGTACATTTTTGTGACGACGATACATCTGGAAACCGCTCAGAGCCTTGAGGATACTGATCCAGGTGGTTTCCATGCCCAAGCCTCCCGGCGCGGTACAGGCCACGGCGCTGCTGATATCCACGATGCGCGAGGTCATGTCTGCACGCTCCAGCAAGGCGCCCAGGCGCAAAAACTGAAACGCGGCATCATGGCTCATGGTTTCGTTCAGCAAACCCGCCAGCAACAAACGCGCATCCACGACCTCACGTAATGCCGCATCACGCCGCGAGCGTTCCAACGCCGCGGTCATCAGCGCAGGCGCACGCAAATGCAGGGAATTCAACTGCTCCCAGGCTTCACGCGGCAGTACTTCACGCAGGGAACGCGCATTCTCGCGCGCCTGACGCAAACTCACCACAATCGAGCCCGGGTTGTCCTGATCAAGCAGAAACAGATGCACCACGTCAGCTTCAGTCACGCCCTGCGTAGAAGGGAAGCCCATCACCCGGGTCAATTCATCCCAGCCCAGCTCAATCCCCGTAGGCGAATCCAGCAGCACCTGGGTAGTGGCATTTACCAAACGCGCGGTATTTTCGGCACGCTCAAGCTGCCGTCCCATCCAGTACAGGTTTTCAGCGACACGCGCGAGCATTACACGCCCTCCTTCACAATCCAGGTGTCCTTGCTGCCGCCGCCCTGACTGGAGTTGACCACGATCGAACCCTCGCGCATGGCCACGCGGGTCAGCCCGCCCGTGGTCACGCTCATCTCCTTGCCTTGCAGGATAAACGGGCGCAAGTCCACATGGCGCGGCGCAAGCTCGTCGCCGATCAAAGTCGGCACGGTGGAAAGCGCCAGCATTGGCTGCGCCATGTAGTTGCGCGGCTCGGCAATAATCCGCTTGGCAAACTCGGCGCGCTCCGCCTCGCTCGCCTTGGGACCGATCAACATGCCGTAGCCGCCGGACTCATTGGCCGGCTTGACCACCAGCTCGTCCAGATGCGCCAGAACGTACTCGCGGTGATCCTCGCGCATACACAGATAACTGGGCACATTCGGCAGGATCGGCTCTTCATTCAGATAAAAGCGAATCATGTCAGGCACATAGGTGTACACGATCTTGTCGTCCGCCACACCCGAGCCGGGCGCATTGGCAATCGCCACCTTGCCGGCGCGCCAGGCGCGCATCAAACCGGGCACGCCCAAAACGGAATCCTTGTGGAACACTTCGGGGTCAATGAACTTGTCATCCACCCGGCGGTAAATCACATCGACCCGACGCGGCCCGGCCACCGTGCGCATGGTCACGACATCATCCGCATCAACACTCAAGTCCGTACCTTCAACCAGATACGCACCCATCTGTTGCGCCAGATAGCTATGCTCAAAATACGCCGAGTTGTACACCCCCGGCGTCAGCACCACGATCACCGGATGCTCCGTATCGCGCGGACAGAGCGAGGCCAGCATTTCGTACAGGCGCGTGGTGTAATCATCCAGCGGCAGAATGGCCTGGTCGGCAAACAGCTCCGGCAAAAGGCGCTTCATCAACCCGCGATTTTCCAACATATAGGACACGCCGGACGGCACGCGCAGATTGTCTTCCAGCACATACATCACCCCGTCGCCGCCGCGCACCAGATCCGTGCCGCAAATATGCGCCCACGCGCCATAACGCAGCTTCATGCCCTCACAGGGCGCAAGATAATTGACTGAGCCTTCCAGCACATCCGCCGGAAACACGCCTTCGCGCACGATGTCCTGCTCGTTGTAAATATCTTCGATAAACATGTTCAAGGCGCGCAGACGCTGCTTTAAGCCCGCGTCAATCTGCTTCCATTCACGCTCCGGCACAATGCGCGGAATCAGGTCAAATGGCCAAGCACGGTCGATATTTCCCGCATCGCTGTACACCGTAAAGCTGATGCCCATGGTCATGATCGCAGCGTCTACAGCTTCCCTGCGGGCGCGCAAATCTTCGGCGCTTTGCAGGTTCAGGTGCGCACACAAGGCTTTGGCCGTTGCGCGCGGTTCACCGCGCTCATCAATCAACTCATCGTAGAACGATGTTTTCGGATAACTCTCGCAGCGCATAGTCCGTTCCTCCTGTTCAGCAACCTAGCAATCTTGAGGCCATATACGAGATGGCGCATTTCTGGCTTATTTTTCTGACTCGCTTATACCGAACCCTTGTTACACTCCCCCCCACACGAAGTTCTCAGGATAAAGCCCATGACCTACTGTGTCGGAATTCACGTGAACAATGGCCTCATATTCGCCAGCGATTCACGTACCAATGCGGGTCTCGACCACATCAGTACCTACAGCAAAATGCACTGCTACCGCTTTCCCGGAAACCGCATGTTTGTTCTCCTGGCCGCCGGCAATCTGGCCACGACGCAGGAGGTGGTCAAACAGATGCACCAATTAGGTGCAGACGGTCAACCCATCCTGAGCACCATGCCCAATATGCACGCTGCCGTGGATTTTGTCGCGCAACTGAGCACCAATGTGCAACGCCAGCAACAAGCCCGCGACACGGCCAACACCAACTTCGAAGCCACCTTTATTTTTGGCGGCCAGATTCTTGGTCAGGCGCCCGAACTGTACATGATCTACGCCCAGGGCAATTTCATTCATGAGCCGCCTGCACACCCGTTTTTGCAGATTGGCGAAACCAAATACGGCAAGCCCATTCTGGATCGCGTCATCCAGCCCGAAACCGATCTGGAAACCGCTGCACGCTGCGCCCTGGTCTCCATCAACTCCACCATCCGCAGCAACCTGAGCGTCGGCGCGCCAGTCGAACTGCTGATTTTGCAGCGCGACATGATCGATCAGCCCTATCGCATCAAACTCAACGAAGATGACCCCTACTACCGCGAGCTGACCGAAAAATGGGGCGCGGGTCTGCTGCGTGCACTTGACGGCTTGCCGCGCATTCCCTGGCAACCCGGCGAGGGCGATGAAACACCCCCTACCGCGCCGCAGCCTGTTCAAGAGCAAATGTGCGCCCTACAGCAACCTTGCATGAATCCATTCAACCAGATCAGCTAAGCCACCCTCCTGCCGCACGCCCATCAAGCATCGGGCATCCAACAGCCTGATTGGCACGGGTCTCATGGAACAGTTCTTGCAGAACTCCTGTTCTGAAGAACCAATCCAAGGAGCCTTTTGATGAGCCCGTCGCTTGCCCTGCCCCGCTATGGGGACAAAATCAACTCGCCCATGTTCGAGGAATACCTCGTGCGCCTGCTCGAAGAGCGCGACCGCGTGGGGCTGACCAACATGATCGGCGCGGTGGATGCGCTGATGATTACCGTCGATCCTGACCGCTCGGTGGGCTATGTCAACGAGCTCTGCCTGATGACGCCCTACCACTACCTGGTCACCCTGGAAAGTGAGGAACACTACACCCACGTCCTGCGCATCGACCTCGACTCGCCCGACCTTTTGGTGCGCGAAGTCAAAGACCCCAACATGCGCGGCATCTTTCGCTGCCTCAACGAGGTTTACCCCGTCGGCGCAGCCAAGCCCAACTCGCGCTACATGGGCGAAATTTTCCGCGTGGACAATCTGCACGAAGTCGTCGAGCTGCAAAAAGAGCGCGAGATCCGCTTCTTCAACCAGGAGCAAATCCGCAAGCTCGAGCTTCCGGCCAACATGGCCATCGTCAAACCCTCGCCCTACACCCACAACATCGTCGGCTATTGGGAGCGCCCGGAGTCCGAACTGCGCGTCTACGCCCTCGGCCTCTCCAGCATCCGCGACGACATCCAGCAAGCCTATGTCGAAGCCAAAAACATGCAGGCCAAACTCGGCCTGGACAGCCTGCTTCTGCCCATCGACCACCTCGCCACCCGCGTCTACAGCCAGAACCGCGAAGTCGCCATCCTCGAATACCTCACCCTCAGCAGCTATTACTATTGGGGCTCCTACGACATCGCCGACCAGAACTCATCCACCAACGTCACCAAGAGCGTGCACTACGAGCGCGAAGCCAAGAGCCCGGCCAAGGTGTTCACCGCCGCCAACTACCCCTACTTCGTCAACCACCTGCTGCACCTGCCCTCGCCGACCGAAGCCTTCGTGCGCAATTTCGGCCCGCGCCTGCACCACCTGGCCATTTCCGTGGCCGACGGCGAAACCAACGGCGCGCCGAACATCGATTACGTGGTAGATGCTCTCAAGGGTTGCGGCAAGAACTTCCTGCTCAACGTCATCGGCTCGCGGGAGGAAGGGCTGAAGCAGATCTTCTCCAGCGCCTCCGAGCATTCGGCGCTAATCGTCGAATACGTCCAGCGTTTCGGCGATTTTCAGGGCTTTTTCACCAAGGACAACGTCGCCGACCTGACCCATGCCGCCGGCGTGGAAGAGAGCCTGCGTGCGCTGGATGCCGGAGCCAAGGCGTGAACATGAATCAGGAGAACTGCCCCCCTGCGCAACACGCACCGAATTGGAGCGTATGCAAAACAAATGGCCGGGAAATCGGCTACAGTTAGTTACCCCGGACTCTAAAGCTAGGCGCTATTAAAAACCCCGGGGACGTCGTGAGTACTATGCAGAAGAGTATCATCCATAAACTTTTATTGGCTCGTCGTCTGCTTGATTTAGCACGAGAGAACCTGAGCTCCACCAATGAGCTTAGCCTGGCGATTGGGGTCAACCTGCTCCAAGACGCTGTAGAGGCATTCTTGCTCGCGGTAGCAGAGCAAGTTAACGCGAAGATTCAAGGAAAAACAGGATTCGAACAGTACATTGATTTAATCGATGACAGGATTTCGCCCAAATCGCTCCCCTTCAGGGCGCGCCTCTTGGCACTAAACAAACTGCGGGTCAGCTCAAAGCATTTCGGGATTGCGCCCGCAAAATCAGAAGTCAGCGGCCTTTTGGTCACCGTCCGCGAACTCTTCGATGAGGTCGCAAGCTCTATTCTTGGAGTGACATTTGCTAGCGTCAGCCTCATCGATCTATTGAAAGATGGAGAAGCCAAAGACCTCGTGCGAGATGCAGCGCAAGCTTTCGAAAACGGAGACTTCGAGACCTGCCTATTCAATTGTCGGAAAGCACTCTTCGTAAGAATCGAGCGTGACTACGACGTAGCTCCGTTTGCGGAAGAGAAAAAGGGACTCGGGTTCGCGCTGCGGGGGCGGAAAGCCCCCTACTATGCTCGTAGCAAGGAATATATTGAAAAGACAGTCTGCGACCCTACCGACTACATTGTCTTAGACCATTCCGAACTCGACATGGATCTCATGCGGAAAGGAATAGACACGGTTTCATTTTGGAATGTTTGGCGTCTCACCCCGGAGGTTTACCGATCCGACAAGAAAAACTCCACATGGGTGCACAAGAGGGACTTCGCCAAGTTGGAGTCCGACGGCTTGCGGGAGCGTGCTGAGTATGTGCTAGACACAACCATTACAATGCTCGCATCAGCTGATCAAAAGGCGGCAGCAAGTCGCTGGACAGAACCTCGAAAATATTCCGTGAAACTGAAACGCGATGGCGCTCCGATATACGAGAAGGCAACAACCAACAGCTCTCAGAAGAGCACCGTTCCACCAGGTATTGGCGAAGTACATGTCGATTACCAGGTCGATGCGCTGGATAGTTCAGGAAGCTTCTGGCACGTGTCGCACTACGACGAGAAGTTCTTCCTGACAGGGTTTCTTTCGAATGACGACGTTGCAGAGTGAGTCGCGCTAACAACAAGTTGCAGAGGGGCGTTAGCCGTCATAAGCCCTCACAAGACTAATGATCGTTCCCACGCTCCAGCGGCGCGTAGCCAGCGTGTACAGGACGCTGGAGCGTCCAGGGCTGCATTCCCACGCTGGAGCGCGGCAACGATCAAAATCCTGCAAGCGTACTAAATCACCACCGCCTTGCGCCGTAAATCCAGCGTATACGGCATATCCCCGGCAACCTCCTCAGCGGGCGGCATCATCGGGCGCGGCAGGTCGTCATGCGGGATGACACGCGCGCCGGAGGGCACAAAACTCGGCGGCCAGTTCACCGCGTCGTACACGCCGACGGTGTGCCCCGCCGACTCGAAGCGGTTGTGGCGGCGCGCTTCGGCGGCATTGGCGTTGACCGGGAACTGGTCGTAATTGCGTCCGCCCGGATGCACGACGTGGTAGGTGCAGCCGCCGATGCTCTTGTTGTTCCAGGTGTCGATCACATCGAACACCAGCGGCGCATGAATGCCGATGTTCGGATGCAGTGCCGAAGGCGGTTGCCAGGCGCGGTAGCGCACGCCGCCCACCATCTGCCCTTGCAGGCCGGTCGGGCGCAGAGGCACGCGACGCCCGTTGCAGGCCAGCACATAGCGCCCCTTGGTCAGGCCGTGAATGGTCACCTCCACCCGCTCGACCGATGAGTCCACATAGCGCGCCATGCCTGAAGCCGTGGCTTCTTCACCCAGCACATGCCAGGGCTCGATGGCCGCGCGCAACACCATCTCGATGTCGCCCATCTGGAAGCGGCCATACTCCGGCAGGCGGAACTCCAGAAAGCCCTCGTACCACTCGCTTTCCACCGGCAGGCCGTGTTCGGCCAGATCGGCGCAAATGTCTTTCAAGTCCTCGCGCAGGTAGTGCCCCAGCATGAACTTGTCGTGCAACAGCGTGCCCCAACGCGCCAGCGGCTTGCGATACGGCGCTTTCCACAGGCGCAGCATGATGGCGCGCACGAGCAGAGCCTGCGCCAGCGACATGCGCGGATGCGGCGGCATTTCAAAGCCGCGCAGCTCCACCAGCCCCAGTCGCCCGGTGGGGCCGTCCGGCGAATAGAGTTTGTCGATGCAGATTTCCGCACGGTGGGTGTTGCCGGTCAGGTCGGTGAGCAAATGGCGCAGGGCGCGATCCACCTGCCACGGCGCGGCCTCCGGCTGCATTTCGTCCATCAGCCCCAGCGCGATTTCCAGCTCGTAGACGCGATCCTCGCGCCCCTCGTCCACGCGCGGCGCCTGGCTGGTCGGGCCGATGAACAGGCCGCTGAACAGGTAGGACAGGCTGGGATGGTGCTGCCAGTAGGTCACAAGACTGCGCAGCAGATCCGGACGGCGCAGGAACGGGCTGTCGGCGGGGGTGATGCCGCCCAGGGTCATGTGGTTGCCGCCGCCGGTACCCGTGTGGCGGCCGTCGAGCATGAACTTCTCGGCGGCAAGACGCGCCAGCCGCGCCTCCTGATACAGCGCTTCGGTGCGCTCGACCAGTTCCGCCCAATTCGAGGACGGATGAATGTTGACCTCGATCACGCCGGGATCAGGCGTGACCAGCAGCTTTTCCATGCGGCTATCGCTCGGCGGCGCATAGCCCTCGATCACTACCGGCATGGCCAGCGCCTCGGCAGTGCGCTCGATGGCGGCAATCAAGGCCAGCGCCGGTTCCAGCAGGGTAAAGGGCGGCAGGAACAGATGCAGCACGCCCTGACGCACCTCGATGGACAAGGCGGTGTGCGGCACTTTCACCCAAGTCTCGCTCGCGGTCTGGGCGTGAATTTCAGGATGCGGCTCGACATAGGGCGTGGTGTGGGTGTAACGCGCCGCGACTTCACCGTAAATCGCCGCATCCGGAACGGCGCCTTCACCCAGGCCCTCACCCAGGTCATGAAAATCCGCCAGCGGCGAATCGGGAGCAAAGCTGTCGCGCTCAGGTAGTTCCTCGCGCAGCGCCTTATCCACCCAGGGCAGGCTATCCAGCGGCAGACGCAGACCCAGCGGCGAATCGCCCGGAATCAACACCACGCGCCCGCGGCGCAGCGCCCACGGCCCGCTGCTGAATGCCTGGGTGATCGGATTGAAGGCCAGCGGCAAGACAAAACCGCGCGGCACATCCAGCCCACGGCTGATTTTTTCCAACAAGGCGCGACGCTCGGCGGCATTGCGCTTGTCAGCGCCATCCACCGCCCACGCCACGGGCAGGCGCGCCTCCTCCTGCAACAGCTCCAGCCCGTCCTCAAAGGCTTCTTGCAGAAACAGCGGCGACAAGCCCAGCTGCGCGCACAGGGCTTTGGAAAAATCCCGCGCATTTTCCAGCGTGTGCCCGTAGTCGCGCCCCGGCATCGCCAGCAAGGCCGGATTGCGCCAGACCGGCACGCCGTCCTTACGCCAGAACAAACCCAACGCCCAGCGCGGCAAGGGTTCGCCGGGATACCACTTGCCCTGGGCAGTGTGCAGCAGCGCGCCCTTGGCGAAGCGCTCGCCCAGTCGGCGCACAAGGTCTTCGGCGCGCTCACGCTTGTGCTTGCCGAGCGCATCGGTATTCCACTCCGGCGCTTCCATATTGTCGATGGAGACAAAGGTCGGCTCGCCGCCCTGGGTCATGCGCATGTCCGCCGCCGCCATTTGCGCATCGACAAAGGCGCCTAGGCGACTCATGCGCGCCCATTCTTCATCCGTGTAGGGTTTGGTGACGCGCGGCGACTCCTTGATGCGCGTCACCTCGTTGACGAAGTCAAACTCGACTTCGCATTTATCCGTGGCGCCGCTGATGGGCGCCGCATCGCCGGGGAAGGGCGTACAGGCCAGCGGGATATGCCCCTCGCTGGCGAACAGCCCGGAGGTTGGGTCAAGGCCAATCCAGCCCGCGCCCGGCAGATAAATCTCCGCCCAGGCGTGCAGGTCGGTGAAGTCGTTCGGCGTGCCGGGCGGCCCGTCCAGCGGGGCTTCGTCCAGGGTGAGCTGCACCAGATAGCCGGAAACGAAGCGCGCGGCCAGGCCGAGATGGCGCGCGAGCTGTACCAGCAACCAAGCGCTGTCACGACAGGAGCCGGTGCCCAAGCCAAGCGTCTCTTCGGGCGTCTGCACACCGGGCTCCATGCGGATGTTGTAACCCACTCGCTTCTGCACGAGCTGATTCAGCTCGACCAGCTTATCGGTCGTGCGTACTTTGCTGCGCTCAATCGAGGCCAAAAGCTCCTTAAAGCATGAGCCTGTTTCAACCTTTTCAAGATAGGGCACGAGCTGCACCGCGAGCGTCTTCTCATAGCTGAACGGCCATTGCTCGTACTCATCCTGGACAAAAAAGTCGAAGGGATTGATGTCCGCCAGATCGGCAATGACTTCCACATCAATGCTCAGATGCGTGGTTTTCTCAGGAAAATCCAGGCGCGCCACGTAGTTGCCGAACGGGTCCTGCTGCCAGTGAATGAAATGCAGTTTCGGCTCGACCTTCAGGCTATAGGCCTCAATCGGCGTACGGCAGTGCGCGGCGGGCTTCAGGCGCACCAAATGAGTGCTCAGGCTCACCGGACGGTCGAAGGTATAGGCTGTGCGGTGACGCAGCGCGACGTGGATACTCATGAACGAACCTCGTGGTGGTAGGCGTGCTTGGAGTCATGCCTGTGAATAAACAACAAGGCCACAGACTTGACCAGCCTGCAAACAAGCATGTTTCAGGCCGGAGTATGCGTTGGAGTGCCCAATAAAAAAAGCGACCCGAAGGCCGCCCTTTATAAGCTGCAATTGTTTAACGATTACTTAACTTGCTGCTTCAGCGAGCCGGACTCATAACGCTTGCGCATGTCATCCAGAGAGATCGGCTTGATCTTGGACGCCATACCGGCCGCGCCGAAGGCTTCAAAGCGCGCCTGGCAGATGCCGGCCATAGCTTTGGTCGCTTCTTTCAGGAACTTGCGCGGGTCAAAGTTGGCCTTATTCTCCGCCAGATGCTTGCGGATGGCGCCGGTGGAAGCCATGCGCAGGTCGGTGTCGATGTTGACCTTACGCACGCCGTACTTGATGCCCTCAACGATCTCTTCAACCGGCACGCCGTAGGTCTGACCCATGTCGCCGCCGTAGCTGTTGATGATTTCCAGCCAGTCTTCCGGCACAGAAGAAGAACCGTGCATGACCAAGTGAACGCCCGGGATGCGTTCATGGATTTCCTTGACGCGGTCGATGCGCAGAACCTTGCCGGTGGGCTTCTGGGTGAACTTGTAGGCGCCGTGGGAGGTGCCGATGGCAATCGCCAGAGCGTCCACGTCGGTGTCACGCACAAATTGAGCCGCCTCTTCCGGGTCAGTCAGCAGCATGGAGTGATCCAGCTCGCCTTCCGCGCCGTGACCGTCTTCTTCACCCATCTTGCCGGTTTCCAGAGAGCCCAGGCAGCCCAACTCGCCTTCTACGGAGACGCCGCCGCTGTGGGCAACTTCGGCTACTTTGCCGGTGATGCCTGCGTTGTACTCATAAGAGGCAGGGGTCTTCATGTCGGCCATCAGGGAGCCGTCCATCATCACGGAGCTGAAGCCCGACTGAATGGCGCGCAGGCACACGCCCAAATCGGAACCGTGATCCTGGTGCATGACGACCGGGATGTGCGGGTACATTTCAACGGCAGCGGCCACCAGGTGACGCAGGAACGGCTCGCCCGCGTAGGAACGGGCGCCGGCGGAACCTTGCAGGATCACCGGGCTGTCAACCTTGTCGGCGGCCTGCATGATCGCGTGGATCTGCTCCATGTTGTTGACGTTGAACGCCGGCATGCCATAGCTGTGCTCAGCGGCATGGTCGAGCAATTGACGAAGGGTAATCAGAGCCATGAGCTTCTCCTCTTTAGGTTTGTAAATCGAATCCAATCAAACGAATCAAATTGAACAGGCGTCACACGCCAAGGCGCACATTGGGCGCGGGTCACTCGGTACCAGGTAGGAAACCGTCCCCCACGCGCATGATCTTCATCGCGTTCGTACCACCCATCTTGCCCACCAGGTCTCCCTTGGTAATGATGACCAGATCATCATTGTGCAGCGGCTTGACCTTGTTGAGCGCATGTACGGCCATGCGATTGACCTCGGCATGATCCGTGGTGTCGTAATGGAAGAAAATCGGCACCACGCCGCGATAAATGGCCACACGGCGCGCCGTCGCCTCACGGCGAGTCAGCGCATAGATTGGAATGGACGAGTTGACGCGCGACATCCACAAGGCGGTCGAGCCGGACTCCGTCAGGGCGATGATGGCGCACACCGCCATATGATTCGCCGCGTACATGGCGGAGAGGGCAATGGTCTCATCCACACGCTCAAAGTGCATATCCACAGGCGGGACGTGCATCTTGGACTGAATCTGACTTTCAGCACGCGCGCAAATATGCGCCATGGCCTGTACCACCTTGATTGGATACTTGCCTGCCGCCGTCTCACCAGACAGCATGACCGCATCGGTTCCGTCCAGCACCGCATTCGCCACGTCGAACACCTCGGCGCGGGTAGGGATCGGGTTGGTAATCATGGTTTCCATCATCTGTGTGGCGGTAATCACCGCACGCTTGGCCAGGCGCGCCTTGCGAATGAAAGCTTTTTGCGCCGCCGGCAGCTCAGCATCACCGATTTCCACGCCCAAATCGCCACGCGCGATCATGATGACATCCGAGGCTTCGATGATTTCATCAATGGCCTGCACCGCTTCAGCGCGCTCGACCTTCGCTACGATCCCGGCATCACTGCCCGCCGCCTTCAACAGCTCGCGCGCCTGATGCAAATCTGCCGCGCTGCGCGGGAAGGACACCGCGATGTAGTCCACGCCAATTTCGGCGGCGGTTTTAATATCCGCACGATCCTTGGCCGTGATCGCAGGCGCAGAAAGGCCGCCGCCCTGACGGTTGATGCCCTTGTTATTGGACAGCTTACCGCCGACCACGGTGGTGCAATGAATCTCGCTGCCAACGATGTCACGCACGGTAAAAACAATGCGTCCGTCATCCAGCAGCAGAGTATCGCCTTCACGCACATCATCAACCAACTGCTTGTAAGTCAAGCCCACACGCTCCTGGTCGCCGTCGTCCTTGCCCAAGGCTGCATCAAGAATGAACGCCGCACCATCTTCGAGATAAATGGAGCCCTCCTTGAAGCGGTCGATACGAATTTTCGGTCCCTGCAAATCGCCCATAATAGCGACATGCCGCCCCTGACGCGCCGCCGCCTCGCGCACCATGCGCGCGCGCTTCATGTGATCTTCGGGCAGGCCGTGAGAGAAGTTCAGACGCACCATATCGACACCCGCGGAAATCAGCTCGTCGATAACCTTGGGCTCGTCAGTCGCCGGCCCGAGGGTGGCGACAATTTTTGTACGACGTATCATTTTCAGCGCTCAGTTAACAGATAAAATCAAAATACGTGCCTGACCAATATCGCGGTCAGACGCCCCTGACAGGAGGCTTAAAAACTCATCCATGCGTTTTTAAGCCATGACGAGTCCGGTACACGCCCGAACCCGCCAGCGACAAATCAATCACGCACGCGATTGATTTGCGTGCGGGACTTCCATGTCCCGACTGGGCGGGCTCTCAGGGGCAGGGCTTTCAGCCCTGAGCGCGCTGTTCAAGCATTGCCACAGCGGGCAGAACCTTGCCTTCCAGGTATTCGAGGAAAGCCCCTCCCGCCGTAGAGATGTAGGATACCTTGTCGTAGATGTCGTATTTTTGAATCGCAGCAATGGTGTCGCCGCCGCCGGCCAAGATCTGAAGAGCACACGTCTGAACTCCGTTCAATTCAGTCAAACCCGTATGCCGTCTTCTGCTTGAAAAACAAACAGTAAAAAC
>CALKWL010000338.1 GCA_938004235.1 uncultured Gammaproteobacteria bacterium | reverse complement strand
GATTGACTGACGTGACTGGAGTTCAGACGTGTGCTCTTCCGATCTGGGGTGTGGCACCGTGCGAATATCGACCGCACGAGGCTTGCGCCCCTGCATGTCCAGTTCGATCCAATCCTCGCCAGTTTCGATTCTGGCACCCGCTTCGCGCAGCTTGGCCAGCACGGCATCGAGACTAGACGGGTCGGCATCCTTGACCCGCACCTGACCGCCGGTCATGGCCACCGCCACTAGGAAGGTGCCGGTCTCAATGCGGTCAGGCAAGACGCGATGCGTACATGCGCCCAGACGCTCAACACCTTCGATCGTGATGACCGTGCTGCCTGCACCTTCAATGCGCGCGCCCATAGCGGTGAGGAACTTGGCCAAGTCTACGATTTCCGGTTCACGCGCCGCATTTTCCAATACAGTCGTGCCTTCGGCGAGACAGGCGGCCATTAACAGGTTCTCCGTTCCGGTCACGGTCACCATATCCATGACAATACGAGCCCCCTTGAGCCGGTTGGCGCGTGCGCGGATAAAGCCGGATTCGACCCGAATCTCGGCACCCATGGCCTCCAGCCCCTTGAGATGCGCATCCACCGGGCGCGAACCAATCGCGCAACCGCCCGGCAGGGAGACATCAGCTTGTCCAAAACGCGCAAGCAAGGGACCCAGCACGAGAATGGAAGCACGCATGGTGCGCACCAGGTCATAAGGTGCCGAGAAATTCTGCGCCGTGCGCGGATCAATATGGATGCTCATGCGATCACCCAACGTCAGCTGCACGCCCATCCCCCCCAGCAGCTCCATCATGGTGGTCACGTCCATCAAATGAGGTACGTTTTCGATGACCACCGGCGCATCCGCCAACAAAGCACCCGCCATGATCGGAAGAATGGCATTTTTTGCGCCTGAAATACGCACCTCGCCCCGAAGAGGCGTTCCGCCCCGAATCAATAATTTATTCATGAAGTCTCATTGTGTTGGCACAGGCAGGATGCTGAAAAACTCATCCACGAGTTTTTCAGCCCTATCGAGCCCGGTACACGCCCGGACTCGATAGCACGCGCAGCAATCACTTGCGTGGTTGCTGCGCGTGCGGGACATCCATGTCCCGCCTTCACAGGCGGCTGAAATACTTGTTTGAGCTGCCTGCAAGACCGAAGGCCTCATGGCGGAGCGGTCTGCTCAATTTTGCCTGATTCTGTCCGATTTTGTGCGAAATCAGGAAAAATCGCATCCAGTTGACAGGCGTGGGCAATGGCCAGAAAAGGCTTCGGCGCATTCAGCACCCGCGTGATTCCGCGCCGTTGCAACTCAATCACGAGCGCGACCGCCGAACTGTCGCATAACCCCAGGGAAGACAAATCCAGACATTTTAAAGGGACATCACGGGACAGCTCTTCAACACGCGCCAGAATGGCCGATACCGTGTCAAGGGTGACGTCCCCTTCAATCCACAGACAATCCCCTTGAAACGCTGCACTCCATTTGTCCCTTGACATTTGAGCCTTTCCTCCTACCCCGAGCGGTCACGCATCGTACCGCCCAGGCACAGGCTTTGAAAACGTTTGTCGCATAAAAAAGCCCCCAGACGGGGGCTCTCGCAACGCAGTCAAGACCGCTCCGGTTCCACCGAGTCAGCCTCGGTTTCATTCACCATCAGACGCAACTCTTTTCCAGGCTTGAAGTGAGGGACATGCCGACCTGGCAGCGTCACCTGCTCACCTGTCTTGGGATTGCGCCCCTGGCGCGGTTGACGGAAATGCAGCGTAAAACTGCCGAATCCGCGCACCTCGACACGCTCACCTGTCGCCAGAGCGTCACTCATCAATTCAAGAATGGTCTTGACCGCAAGCTCCACGTCACGCGAAGGCAGATGCTCTTGCTTCTGAGCCAACAGCTCAATCAATTCAGACTTGGTCATATCCGTCGTCTTGGAGTGAAGTGAAAATGCGTCCTGCACAAGGCATAAACGCACCAAGACACCTACCCGACACACCCCGCAGGGGGAATGTGCAGGATAGAGGCTACGTGCTCAACGCTTATTCGCTGCGTCCCATTTGCTCCTTGAGCAGATCGCCCAGGGTTGGAGTCGAAGGCGCGTTGGAACGGCTGTACTCACTCATCACTTCGGCTTCTTCCTGGCTGTCCTTGGCCTTGATGGACAGGGAAATTGCACGGCTCTTACGATCCACGCCGACAAACTTGGCTTCGATTTCGTCGCCAATTTTCAGGAAATTGCGTGCATCTTCCACGCGATCGCGTGAAATATCAGAGGCGCGCAGATAGCCTTCAACACTGTCTGCCAGCTGGATGGAAGCGCCTTTGGCATCAACATCCAGAACCGTACCGGTGACAATGCTGCCCTTCGGATGATCGGCCACGAAGGTGGTGAACGGATCATGATCCAGCTGCTTCAGACCCAGGGAGATGCGCTCACGCTCGGAGTCGATGGCGATAATCACCGCCTCAACCTCGTCGCCCTTCTTGAAGCGGCGCACGGCTTCTTCGCCCGGCTCGTTCCAGGAAATGTCGGAGAGATGGATCAGACCGTCGATTCCGCCCTCCAGGCCAATGAATACGCCGAAATCGGTGATGGATTTAACCTGACCCACCACGCGTTCGCCCTTCTGGTGAGTCGCAGCATATTCATCCCAAGGATTGGGCTTGCACTGCTTCATACCCAAGGAGATGCGGCGACGCTCTTCGTCCACGTCCAGCAGCATGACTTCAACTTCATCGCCCAGGGCGACAACTTTGCTCGGATTGACGTTCTTATTGGTCCAATCCATCTCGGAAACGTGCACCAGACCTTCGATGCCGTCTTCGATTTCAACAAAGCAACCGTAATCGGTGATATTGCTGACTTTACCAAACACACGGGTACCGACCGGCTTGCGACGTACCAGATCAGACCAGGGATCCGAACCAGTTTGCTTCAGTCCCAGGGACACACGATTACGCTCGCGGTCGAATTTCAGAACGCGAACTTCAATTTCGTCGTTGATATTGACCACTTCGGAAGGATGTTTGACGCGTTTCCAGGCCATGTCGGTGATATGCAGCAGGCCGTCGATGCCGCCGAGGTCAATGAATGCACCGTAGTCGGTGAGGTTTTTGACAAAGCCCTTGACCATCTGGCCTTCTTCCAAGGTATCCAGCAGGGCTTCGCGCTCGGCGCTATATTCCTGCTCAACCACAGCCTTGCGGGAAACGACCACGTTGTTGCGTTTCTGATCCAGCTTGATGAGCTTGACTTCGATGTCCTTGCCTTCGATAAAGCTGGTGTCGCGCACTGGGCGCACGTCCACCAGAGAGCCCGGCAGGAAGGCGCGGATTTCACCGATATCCACAGTGAAGCCACCTTTGACCTTGCCGCTCACGCGACCGACGATGACGGCATTGTCGGCAAAGGCCTTGTCAAGCTTGATCCAGGCCTGCGCCTTCTTGGCTTTTTCACGTGAAAGGCGGGTTTCACCAAATCCGTCTTCGAGGGAGTCAATGGCAACTTCGATGATGTCGCCGACTTGAACGAGCAGATCACCGTTGTCTTCGCGGAACTGCTCGGTAGGAATCGAGCCTTCGGTTTTCAGACCGACGTTGACAACGACGAAATCAGGGCTAACAGACACCACCGTACCTTGGACGATGGAACCAGTTTGCATCTGGGTGGATTTGAGGCTTTCCTCGAAGAGTTGGGCAAAACTTTCAGTCATGATGGGTTAAGGAGTTTCCAGGGTTTCGCCTACGCGTGCGTCCATGACCGTAGGGTCAAATAAAAAAACCCGCGAACCTGCCTGTTCGCGGGGCCGTGAATCGTCAAGACAACAGGTCTAGCCCAAACGGGCAAGACAGGCGGCCAGAACTTGCTCCACTGTCAAAAAACTTGTTTCAATGCGATGTGCATCGTCAGCCGGTTTGAGTGGAGCCACAGCACGCTGCATATCCCGCTCATCGCGACGACGAATATCATCAACAATCTGCGCTAAGTTAGCATCAAGTCCCTTTTCATTCAACTGCTTATAACGTCTTTCGCCGCGTACTTCGGCACTGGCGTCCAGATAAATTTTGACTGGGGCGTCAGGAAAAACCACCGTTCCCATATCCCGACCATCGGCGACCAGCCCGGGCGCGACGGCAAAGCGTCGCTGAAACCCCAGCAGCGCCTCACGCACCGCCGGATGCACCGCAACACGCGAAGCCGCATCACCGGCCTGCTCGCTACGGATCAGCAGGGACACGTCTTCACCATCAAGCAGCGCGCGGGTTTCGTCCTCGCCGACAAAACGCACGTCCATATTTGCCGCCACACTAGCCACAGCCTGCTCATCATCCAGCGCCAGCCCACGACGTTGTGCGGCCAGCGCAGTCAAGCGGTACAGCGCACCCGAATCAAGCAGATGCCAGCCCAAGCGCTTGGCCAGCAGGCGCGCAATCGTGCCCTTCCCGGAGCCGCTGGGGCCATCGATCGTCAAAACCGGCACGCCGCTCATGCCGTCACCTGTTCGGCGCGAATACGCAGACCCGCCTTCTGGGCGAGTTCCACAAATCCCGGAAACGAGGTGTTGACGTTCTCGCAGTCATGAATACGAATCTCTGAACTCGCCCGCAAAGCCGCCACCGCAAACGACATGCCGATGCGATGATCGCCGTGGGTGCTGACCTCGCCACCATGCAGCGCGCCACCGCGAATCACCATGCCGTCATGAGTCGGCTGCAGATCGGAAGAGCACACGTCTGAACTCCAGTCACGTCAGTCAATCT
>CALKWL010000337.1 GCA_938004235.1 uncultured Gammaproteobacteria bacterium | reverse complement strand
TGAAAGTAGGTCACCGCCAAGCACCTATAACCCCTAAAGCCCCCCTACCTACAACAGTCGGGGGGCTTTTGGCTTTCTTGGAACTTGGCAAAATGAACAACACGGTCTAAAACTTTCATGGCCAGTACGGGATTGTCGTCTGGCTTCCTTACCTCACCCGGAGAGTTTCTCATGAAAGCGATTGCACGTTCGTTGTGTTTTGTCCTTGCGCTGACGCCTTTCGCGGCGTTTTCCGCGCCTGAAATGCCAGCTATGCCCACTGCGCCATCTGTCCCGACGAAGGCTGTGACACCTGCTGTTCCTGCCGTGCCCGCCGCAGCAACTGCGATTGACATTAACAGCGCGGATGCAACTCAACTGGAGGCTTTGCCGGGCATCGGGCCGACCAAGTCCAAGGCGATTGTCGATTACCGTGTTAAAAATGGACCCTTTCAATCAGTCGCTGATCTTGAGAAAGTGCCCGGCATTGGTCCAAAAACCATGGAGCAACTTGCACCCTTGATTATGGTTAAGCCCTCGCTTCCCGCTGTGCCTGGCGTGAAAAAATAACGAGCACACTTCGTCACGTAAAACGGCACGATCAATAGGAGGAAGCATCTGGATTTGCCGTTGGGCAGTGTGAAGCATGTGCGATTAAGCTTCACACGTTTTGTAATTGCGGCACGCGCAGGCGCGCCGCAACCGCAGGATCAGTAATATTATGAACGGATCTCCAATAGGCGTCTCACACTAAACCCACGGGCATTGATGCTTTTCCGCACTCATGGGGCATTGGTTTGAAAACGCATTGACAAGTCAATGGCTTGGATGTCCTTGGTCAATGCTCCAATCGAGATGAAATCCACGCCAGTTTCTGCAATGGCGCGGACGCTTTGTTCGCTTACTCCGCCTGAAGCCTCTAACTGAGCTTGTCCTTGTGTGCGTTCAACAGCTAGACGCAAGCCATTGAGGTCGAAATTGTCGAGAAGGATGCGCGGTGCACCGGCCATAAGAGCTTCCTCCAACTGGGACAGGTTTTCCACCTCCACCTCCATGGGAAGATTCGGATGGAGGTGGCGTGCATGGACAACGGCTGGGGTGAGCCCACCTGCGGCTGCAATATGATTTTCCTTAATGAGAATGGCGTCGTATAAGCCGATGCGATGGTTCCAGCCGCCTCCGCAAGTCACGGCGTATTTTTGCGCTAGACGCAAGCCTGGGAGGGTTTTTCGCGTGTCCAAAATACGTGCTTGGGTTCCGCTCACCAAGCGCACAAAACGGTTAACCTTGGTCGCGGTAGCCGAGAGAGTTTGCAGGAAATTCAATGCACTGCGTTCGCCGCTCAGAATGGCGCGTGCAGAGCCGTTCAGCGTACAAAGCAAGGCGCCCGCTGCAAGATGATCGCCATCGCTGGCCGCCCATTCGATACGAATATCTGGGTCGAGTTGGGCAAATACTTCGTTAAACCAGTCTTGTCCGGCAAGGATCATGGCCTCACGCGTAATGACTTGGGCACAGGCTTGGGTATTGGCAGGAATCAACATGGCGGAAACGTCGCCGCTCCCCATGTCTTCAGCGAGGGCGACGCTGACATTTTGGGAGATGGAGGCATGGGGAGGGCGATTCATGGTGCGATACTCTCTGGGGTGGAATGATGGCGTAGGGTGAATTGTGACAAAAAACCGGAAAACCACGTATTTCGTCATCTAATCGTCACGTCACTGTCGTAAATAACAGCGATGACGGCGGAAATCAGAGTCTAGCCATAACGACGATAGCCAGATGATCGCATTTTTCCGGGGAAGGGTAATGAGCGGCAAGAATATTTTAATTGTTGAAGATGAAAAGCCCATCCGCGAAATGGTGGGTTTTTCCTTGGGGCGAGCCGGATTTTCAGTGACGGAGGCGGGCGATATCTCAGAGGCCTTTGAGTGTCTGGCGCATCAATTGCCGGATCTTATTTTGCTGGATTGGATGCTGCCTGGCGCCAGTGGGCTGGAGCTGGCGCGGCGTTTGAAGCGTGATGAGCTGACGCGAGATGTGCCGATCATCATGCTCACGGCGCGCGGTGAAGAGGAAGATAAAGTGACGGGTCTGGAGGCTGGCGCTGACGATTACATCACCAAGCCGTTTTCTCCGCGTGAGTTGCAGGCGCGTATTCGTGCCGTGCTGCGCCGCAGCTCGAACGAAGATGAGTCAGGCGTGGTGCGCATCGAGGGTCTGGAGCTGGATACCGAAAGTCATCGCGTTTCTGCGAATCAGGTGCCTGTGGACATGGGACCCACGGAATTCCGCTTGCTGGAGTTTTTTATGACGCACCCTGAGCGTGTATACAGCCGCGAACAGTTGCTGGATCGTGTATGGGGACGTAACAGTTTTGTGGAGGAGCGTACGGTCGATGTGCACATTTTGCGCCTGCGCAAGGCATTGGCTCCCTCAGGTTACGAGGCCATGATTCAGACCGTGCGCGGCGCGGGCTACCGTTTATCCAGCCGGGTCTGACTTGTCACGCGGTCTTTGGGCGGAGCTCTTATTGATTCTTGCGCTAATCCTTGGCGGGGTTGGCGTGGGTTTGCTCTTGGGGCAAGCCTGGATTGGGCTAAGCCTTGGGCTCACCTTGGTGGCGGCGCGCCTGTTTTGGGTTGTGATGCGCCTGGCTCGTTGGCTGGATCATCCGCGCAGTCCCATCGCCGGACGCTACGCGGCTGGATGGCTTGGGGATCTTGGGCAGCGCCTGCGCCGGGCTCATCTTGCACAGCGTCGGCGCGATCGACGCTGGCTGCGGCTGATTCGGGAGTATCGTCGGGCAGCGGATGCCTTGCCCGATGCCATCGTCGCCTTGGATCAGCACCACCGCATCCTGGGATTTAATCCGGCGGCCAGGCAGCTTTTGGGCTTGCGTCAGCGCGACCTTGGTTTGCCGATCGAGCATTTGCTGCGCCAGCCCGACTTTGTGGGTTACTTGCGCACAGGCGATTGGACGCGCGATGTGGACATGCCGAGCGACTATGTGGCCGGGCAGGTATTGAATGTGCAGATGGTACCTTATGTGCAGGGGCGTGTGCTGCTGATTGCACGCGACGTGACTCGCTTGCAACGCCTCCAGGCCATGCGCCAAGACTTTGTCGCCAATGTTTCGCATGAGTTGCGCACGCCGCTCACGGTGCTTTCCGGCTACATTGAAGCCTTGCTGGATGATGATGATAATCCGGAGCAGAGTTTGCCCGATGATTTGGTGCGCATTTTGAGTCACATGCACCTCCAGTCCGAGCGGATGCGGCGTATCGTTGAGGATCTTCTGCTTCTGTCGCGATTGGAAACCACCTCGCCGAATGAAGAGCAGTTCGAGTTGGTGCACGTCCCCACCTTGTTGTCTGCCATCGCCGAATATGCGGAGCATCTGAGCGGAGACAGTGCACACCGCATCGTGCGTGAAATTACCCCGGATCTGCGTATGCGTGGCGTGCAGCGTGAACTGGACAGCCTGTTTTCCAATCTGGTGTTCAACGCGGTCAAATATACCCAGCCAGGCGGCACGATCACTGTGCGTTGGTTCAAGGATGCGCGAGGCCTGGTGTTTGAGGTGCAGGACACGGGCATTGGCATCGCGCCGCAACACATCCCCCGACTGACCGAACGTTTTTACCGGGTGGATGTCGGGCGCTCGCGCACCATGGGGGGGACGGGGCTTGGGCTTGCGATCGTGAAGCATGTCATGCTGCGCCATCATGGGCATCTTGATATCGAAAGCGTACTGGGGCAGGGAAGCCTGTTTCGCTGTATTTTCTCATTGGAAAGCGGGAGTGCTGGCAGTAAGGCGCGCACGATTCCGTCGCTTGGCTCAAACGTCCAAGCGACGGCTTGAGCTGAAGGCGCTAAAGCCAGACACTAGCGGCCTATTCGTTCAACGTGCTCAGCGAGCAGGCTGAGAGGGTCACCCCATGGCGTCCGATTCCATTTCTACAGGCAAGCGATGAGCGCCTTGATTCTTCTGGTCGAGGACGACCTCCCCATTGCCGAGAACGTGGCGCTGGCGCTGGCGCGGGAGGGCATCGACTGCCGCCATGTCGCGCTGGCCGCCGAGGCGCTGGCCTTGTTGCAGGGCGGCGGCTTCGATCTGGCGATTCTGGATGTTGGCTTGCCCGATGGTCACGGCTTCGAGCTGTGCCGCGCCGTGCGTGGTTTTTCCGCCATTCCCATCATCTTTCTCACCGCGCGTTCCGACGAGATCGACCGTGTGGTGGGGCTGGAAATCGGCGCGGATGACTATGTGCTCAAGCCCTTCAGCCCGCGCGAGCTGGCGGCGCGGGTCAAGTCCATCCTGCGCCGCGTTCAGGCGCCGCGTGATCCGGCTCCTGCTGCGTCCATGCCCAGCGTCGGCGGCATCGAGCTTGATGAGGAGCGTGCGCTGATCCGTTTCCGGGCGTGCGCCCTGGATTTGAGCCGCGCCGAATACCTGATGTTGAGGGCCTTGGCCGGACGGCCGGAAAAGGTGTTCAGCCGCGCCGAGCTGATGGATGCCGCCGGCCTGGCCGAGGCCAGCCTGGAACGCGCGGTGGATACCCACATCAAGAGTCTGCGCGCCAAGCTGGCAGCCATCGCCCCGGACGCCGACCCGATCCGCACCCATCGCGGCCTGGGTTACAGCCTGGCGCGGGAGACGGCGTGAACTTCTTCATCCGCTTTTTCGTCGGTTATGTTCTGGTTGCCGCGCTGGGCGTGCTGCTGGCGATGAAGCTGTTCAGTGACCAGCTGGTGCCCGGCGTGCGCCAGTCGGTCGAGGAAACGCTGTTGCAGACGGCCAATCTGCTAGCCGAGGCGGCGTCACAGGAGGCGGCCAGGGATCAGCCGGGCGTGGACGGCATCGAGGCGATCTTCCGCGCCTATGCGCAACGCCGTTTTCAGGCGCGCATCTACGGCATTCTCAAGACCGATCCCAATCTGCGCATTTACGTCACCGACCGCGCCGGGCGCGTGGTGTTCGACAGCCGCGGGCGCGGTCTGGGGCAGGACTATTCGATCTGGCGCGATGTTCGACTCACTTTGGCGGGGCAATACGGCGCGCGTACCACGCGCGAGAGCGAGCGGGACGCGAACAGCAGCGTGATGTACGTGGCCGCGCCCATTCTGCACGCGGGGCGCATCGTGGGCGTGCTTGCGGTCGGCAAGCCCGCCAGCTCGTTTCAGAGCTTTATCGATCTGACCATGAGCAGAGCCAGGGAGTCCGCCATCTGGCTGTTTTTCCTGGCGCTGCTGCTGGCTTCCGGCTTTTCCTACTGGATGACGCGCGACCTGCGTCGGCTGGTGGCCTATGCCCACGAGGTGGCGGAAGGCAAGCGCGAGCGCATTCCCATCGAAGGCCGCAGCGAGCTGCGTCGTCTGGCGCAGGCGCTGGAGCATTTGCGCGCCGAGCTGGATGGCAAGGCGCATGTCGAGAAGGTTTCGCAATTGCTGGCGCATGAGCTGAAAAGCCCGATTGCCGCTATTCGCGGCGCGATTGAGTTGCTGCCGGACGAGAGCGACCCGCAACGCCGCGCCCGCCTGGAAAGCAATATCGCTGCCGAAAGCGAGCGCCTGCAACGCATTGTCGAAGGCGTGCTTGAGCTGGCGCGCGCTGAAAACCGGGGCCGCCTGGACGAGCGTCAGCCCGTCGCGTTGGATGAACTGGTGCGGGAGGTGTTGGCGGCGCGCGCCGGTCGGCTGCATGACAAGGCGCTCACGCTGGAGCGTGAATTGATGCCGCTGACGGTTTCAGGCAGCCGCTTTCTGCTGCGTCAGGCCGTCGTCAATCTGCTCGACAATGCCGCCGATTTCAGCCCGGCGGGCGGAACGCTGGAGATTCGGCTGGCGCTGGACGACGATCAGGCTCGACTGTGCATCCGCGACCAGGGTGCGGGCATTCCCGGCTACGCCATGCCGCGCCTGTTCGAGCGCTTCTACTCCGTGCCCCGCCCGGACACCGGCCAGCGCGGCAGCGGCCTGGGGCTCAATCTGGTGCAGGAAGTCGCCCGCCTGCACGGCGGCAGCATCGCCTTGCGCAACCATCCCGCAGGCGGCGCGGAAGCCTGCCTGAGTCTGCCTGCCGAAAAAAACACCTGATTCACACACAAGCCACACGGACTCCACACCCGGCTTCGGCACTCTGTCGCCGTCACAATCATCAGGAGTTCGTCATGGGTAAATT
>CALKWL010000336.1 GCA_938004235.1 uncultured Gammaproteobacteria bacterium | reverse complement strand
ACCACCGAGATCTACACTCTTTCCCTACACGACGCTCTTCCGATCTGTAATGATCTCGCCAGCCGTGGGGAAATCCGGCCCCGGCAGATGTTCGCACAAGGCGGCCACATCCGCACCAGGGTGATCGAGCAGATGCACACAGGCCTCAATGGCTTCACGCAGATTGTGCGGCGGAATATCCGTCGCCATGCCGACGGCAATACCCGTCGCGCCGTTGAGCAGCACATTGGGCACGCGCGCGGGCAGCAACGCCGGTTCGTCCAGCGTGCCGTCAAAGTTGGGTTGAAAATCGACCGTGCCCTGTTCCAGCTCGCTCAACAACAGGCGGGCGTAAGGTGTCATGCGCGATTCGGTATAGCGCATGGCGGCAAAGGATTTGGGCTCGTCCGCCGAGCCCCAGTTGCCCTGCCCGTCAATAAGCGGATAGCGCGTGGAAAACGGCTGCGCCATCAGCACCATAGCCTCGTAACAGGCCGAATCGCCGTGCGGATGATATTTGCCGATGACGTCGCCCACGGTGCGCGCCGATTTTTTGTGCTTGGAGGCCGCCGACAAACCCAGTTCGGACATGGCATAAATGATGCGACGCTGCACCGGCTTCAGACCGTCGCCGATATGCGGCAGGGCGCGATCCAGAATCACGTACATGGCATAGTCCAGATACGCTTTTTCGGTGAACTGGCTAATGCTGATACGTTCCTGACCAGCATTGACATCAAGCAGCATGACGACCCTCCTGTCGACGCAAGAACCCGATGGCGACGACCATCATAACCAAAGGCGGCAACATGGCCGCCAGCATGGGGCTGAGTCCCGCCAGCAGCCCGCCTTGGGTAAGCAGGCGCGAAATCACGAACACGCCCATGCCCAACATGATGCCGATCGTAAGGCGCACCCCTGCCCCGCCTGCACGGCGCGTAGCCAGGGAAAAAGGCAAAGCCAGCAACAACATCGAAATCACGCTAAGCGGCGCCAGCAGTTTTCCCCACCACGCCAGCCAGTAGCTCTCGCTTTGTAGACTGTTTTTATCCAGAAAATGGGCATAACGCCACAATTCACCCAGGCTCATGTACTGCGGAATCACCGCCAGCACATTGAGCACATTGGGCTGTACCAAGTTCGCCAGAGTGCGTTGCGACTCAAACAGGCTCTCGACCCGTTCGGCGCTAAAACGGTTGATGCGTACTTGTTCGGCCAGCCAACCTGCCTCGGAGGGCTTGGCGGCTGCAAACTGCATGGCGCTTTGCAATGCGCCGCCCGCCGCAAAATCGAACACGCGCACGCCGTGCACCTCGCCGCCCGGCGTAACCAGCTCGATATGTACAAAGCGTTCGCCGCCCGCGGATTCGGGGAGATTTTCGCGAACCCATAACCCTTCGGCGCCTTGCAGGGACAGGGTTTGTCCCAACGCCTGCGCACGCATCAGGCGTGCCTGACTCTGCCCCCAAGGGCCGAGGGTCTCACCAATCAGCATTCCCGCAAGGCCAAGCAGTACGCCCGCCAACAGCACCGGGCGCGACAAACGCGCCAGCGACAGCCCCATCGAGCGCATGGCGGTAATTTCATTGCCCGCCGCCAGCGCACCCAAAACCACCAGACTGCCAATCAGCGTCGCCAGCGGAAAAAACTCCAGCATGTAGCCCGGCAACATCAAGAGCACAAACATCACCGCCTTGGGTAAGGTGTAAGCGGCGCTGATTTTGTCGACTTCATCCAGAAACAGCAGAATCAGCGCCAGCGCCAGCACAATGCCCAAGGTTGCCAGCGTACCGCCCAGCACGGCGCGCAGAACGTACAGATCAAGCCGCATGGGGTTTGTCCTCGGAGCGAACTACGAACCTGGGGAGAGGGCTGTGTTTGACGCGCACAAACGCCCCCTGCCGCCAATACCACGCCAGCACAACTGTCAGCATCAGCAGGTGCGGCGCGGCCACGCCAAACATGAACGATAGTTTTTCATCCTCAATGGCCTTGCTCGCCAGAGTGATAAGGTTGAAGTACACCACATAAATCAGCACGCCAGCACCAAGACGGGCGAAACGCCCCTGACGCGGCGCGGAGCGCGCCAGAGGCAAGGCCAGCAACCCCAGCAGGAAGGCGCTTAAAGGCTGGGCGATACGCTTGGCGAGTTCAGCATGAGCTTGCGGGGTGGGTTCGCTCAACAACTCCGGCAAGGGCATGGCGGAATGCTTGCGCAATGCACCCTGGGTGTCGCGCTGTTCCAACCCCAGGTCGATACGGTGCTCGACATAGTGTAAAACGCGCCAATCGCCTTGTCCGATCACGCCGTCAAAGCGCTGACCATCTTCGAGCACCAACTGACGATAGCCCTCGGCATCTTCGCTAAAACGCGCGCGCGCCGACCTCTCCACGCCTTCGGCATCCTTCAGGCGGGTATGCACAAACACGTCTTCCAGGGTCATGCCATCGTCCGACACGCGCGCGGCATACACGGTGACCCGCCCCTTGTCGGCCACCAGAAAACGTCCCACCGGCAGACGGTCGAACACTGAGGCGCTCATGGCCTGTTGCAACAGATTGTCACGCGCGCTCTGCGCCGCAGGCCAGACATGCAGGGACAAGGCGCCAATCGCCAGCGACCAGAGCAGTACAATCAAGGTCAAAGGACGCTGCAAACGCCAGGGCGAGGCGCCGCAGGCCAGCAGCACCGGAATTTCATGGTCGCGGTAAAGTTTTCCTAACGCGAACAACAAACCCAGAAAGCCGCCAACAGGCAAGGTAAACATCAACAGCTTGATCGCGTTTGCCCACAGCAAGGCCAGCAACACCGGCGCAGGCAGACTGCCTTGCAGGATGCTGCCCACCAGTTGCACGCCGACATTGGCCATCATCACCAGCCAGAGCACGATGCTGACAGCCAACATGCCCAGCAGGGCTTCGCGCATTAAATAGCGGTCAAGACGTGGGAACATACTGACAATATCCAGCTGTAGGTGCGAATGAGTTCGCACGCATACCCATGTGCGACAAGTCGCACCTATATACAAGAGAACTCACAGATAACGCGCCAAAAGTGCCAGTTTCATTTCCTCCGCCGACACATCCACCGGCAGGGGAATGCGGATTTTCCAGCCATCGCCCGGCGCAACTTCAATCGGATTGGCGCGCTGGTCGATCATCTGCTCCACCACAAAATCATGATTGCCGCTGGGCAGCATCAACTCCAGTCGGTCGCCGAGGCTGATCTTGTTTTTTACCGTCACCTCGGCCATGCCGCGCTGTATGTCCATGCCGGCGATTTCGCCGACAAACTGCTGCGTATTGTTCTGCGACGCGCCGGAAATGTAGTTCTGGTAATCCTGCGTGTGATGACGCTCAAAGAAGCCGTCGGTATAACCCCGACTCGCCAGCGATTCCAGCTTGCCCAAAAGCTCTGGATTGAATGGTTTGCCCGCCACGGCGTCGTCAATCGCCTGGCGGTAGATTTGTGCGGTGCGCGCCACGTAATAATGGCTCTTGGTGCGCCCCTCAATCTTCAGACAATCCACACCAATCTGCGCCAGTCGGTACACATGCTCAATGGCGCGCAGATCCTTGGAGTTCATGATGTAGGTGCCGTGCTCGTCCTCGAAAATCGGCATCAATTCGCCTGGGCGACTGGCCTCTTCCAGCAGATACACCTGATCGGCCAGCGGATGACGGCGATCACCGCCCACCCCGGCACGCGCAGCATCAAAACCCTGCGTGACTTCTTTCATCGAGGCGTTTAGCGCATCCAGCGAAATGACGGCTTCGGCGGGAAAAGCGCCGCCGGGAGCGGCGCTGGAATGCGCAGCATGACCCGAAAGGCGGAAGGCAGGATAGCCTTCCGCATGACGAATCACGCCTGCCGCATCCTCCTCCGCAGGCAGGGTTTTGTACTCCCAGCGGCAGGAGTTGGTACAGGTTCCCTGGTTCGGATCACGGTGGTTGAAATAGCCGGAGAGCAGGCAGCGCCCGGAATAGGCGATGCACAGCGCGCCATGCACAAACACCTCAAGTTCGGTATCCGGGCATTCCTGGCGAATTTCCGCAATCTCGTCCAGGGACAGTTCACGCGACAGAATCACCCGCTCCACGCCGACCGACTTCCAGAATTTGACCCCGGCATAATTTACCGTATTGGCCTGTACAGAAAGATGGATCGGCATGTCCGGCCAGCGCTCACGCACCATCATCATCAGGCCGGGATCGGCCATGATGAGCGCATCCGGCTGCATCTCGATGATGGGCTCGGCATCTTTCAAAAACGTGCGTACCTTGGCGTTATGCGGCATCACGTTCATGGCGACGAAAAATTTCTTGCCCAGGCTGTGCGCCTCGTGAATACCGATGGCAAGGTTGTCTTCAAGAAAATCGTTATTGCGCACGCGCAAAGAATAGCGCGGCTGCCCGGCATACACCGCATCCGCGCCATAAGCGAAGGCGTAACGCATGTTTTTCAGGGTACCGGCGGGGGAAAGCAACTCAGGAATACGCATGAACATCAATCACAACAAAACAATCATCCGGCATTGTACCCCGGAGAACCCTGACAGGCTGCTGAAATACTTACAGATCGGAAGAGCGTCGTGTAGGGAAAGAGTGTAGATCTCGGTGGTC
>CALKWL010000335.1 GCA_938004235.1 uncultured Gammaproteobacteria bacterium | reverse complement strand
GATTGACTGACGTGACTGGAGTTCAGACGTGTGCTCTTCCGATCTCTCAGATCCCAGGGTGGCCTCCAGCAGCGCGGTGACATTTTCCGGTGTCGTCGTGGTGGCAATGGCCAAGCGCAAATTCGCTTGGCGCGCGTCGTTCAGCAGGCGTTTTACGCCAGGGCGCAGCGGTATCCGTCCTTCATTGAGCAAACGGACATAGTGCCGCGTTTTAGCTTGGTGTAAGCCGGCGATCCAGGTGTCGGCATTGTCCGGGAAGGTGAAGTCCTGACGATATTTGTTCAGGTAGTAGCGTATGCGCTCCTTGCCGCCGGTGACGCTTAAAAGGTCACCATACAGGGCAATGTCCCAGTCCCAATCCAGTCCGGCTTCAGCAAAGGCGGCATTAAAAGCCGGGCGGTGACCGTCGCGCTCAGTGTCGGCAAGCGTGCCGTCAACATCAAAAATCAGGGCTTGTAACTTCATGGCGGCTCCGTGAGCAAGTTTGGCTTGTGTGTGGTCGCGCAAGTTTCGGGCAAGGCGCGCTCTGGGTCTAATCAGCATGACTGATCGTTGCGATAAGGATTCACGAGTCCGACAGGCTGCTGGGTTCTAAGAATCTGTTCAAAGTCTCGATCAACGGATGCAGCGCAAGCGAAAAACCGACGAAAAAGCGCAGCATAGACGCACGATGTGAGCATTTTGAGGCATTTTTTGCGCCGCAATGCGCCGTTCAGTGAGACTTTGAACAGGCTCTAAAAACAACAAGGGAGCCGAAGCTCCCTTGTATGTGCGCCCGGCGTCACTTGGGTAGATGCTGATTTATTCCATTCATGGAATAAATCAGCTCGTTTATCGCGGTACACGCCCACGATAAACTCTCACGAATCAAAGACTTCCGTCTTTGATTCGTGTTGGGGCATCCTGCCCCAAACGGGAAACGCTGAATAAATCAGCGTCTCCTTAGTGGTGATGGCCATGCTCACCGTGAGCGTGGCCATGCTCCAGCTCTTCAGCGGTTGCGGCGCGCACATCACGCACGGTGACATCAAAGTGCAGCGTCTTGCCGGCCATCGGATGATTGCCGTCGATGGTCACGTTATCGCCGTCTACTGAAGTGACGGTAACCACTTCAATGCCGTGATCGGTCTGTGCATGAAACTGCATACCGACGGCGATCTGCTCAACGCCGCCAAACATGCTGCTGGGCAGCGTCTGGCTCAGTGCGGGGTTGACTTCGCCATATCCCATGGCCGGTTCAACGCTGACCTTGAAGGCATCACCGACCGTGCGGCCTTCGAGTGCTTGTTCAAGTCCTGGGACGATATTGCTGTGGCCGTGCAAATAGGCCAGAGGGCCATGACCCTCGGAGGAGTCGAGTTCCTCGCCCGCATCGTTGGTGAGGCGATAGTCGATCAGAACGACGCTGTCTTGGCTGATTTGCATTGAGATTACCTGTTTCCCATGTGATAAAAAAAGTTTGTGGCGGCGACAAAGCCGCCAACCGAACCGCAATCGAAGCGGCGTCCGCGGAACTTGTAAGCGACAACGTTGCCTTGTTTGGCCTGTTCCATCAGGGCATCGGTAAGCTGGATCTCTCCACCTGCGCCTGGTTGGGTGTTACGCAATATGTCGAATATGTCAGGGGTGATGATGTAGCGACCGATGACGGCAAGATTGCTGGGTGCGACTTCGGCGGCGGGTTTTTCCACCATGGCATTCACGCGATACACGCCAGGCTCGATTTCCTCGCCGTCGATAACGCCGTATTTGTGGATGTCGTGGTGGGGAACTTCTTCCACAGCGACAACCGTGCAACCGTATTTTTCATGCACGGCGCGCATCTGCGCCAGTACGCCCTGAGAGTCACAAACACAGAGGTCATCTGCCAGGATAACGGCGAACGGCGCTTCACGGCCAATCAGGGTCTCGCCTGTCAGCACGGCGTGACCTAGACCCCTCATCTGGGTTTGGCGCGTATAGGAGAAGCTGCACTTTTCGATGATATTGCGGATTCCTGCGAGCATCGTGTCCTTGCTGGTGCCGCGCAACTGGGTTTCCAGTTCGTAGTTGATATCGAAATGATCTTCCAGCGCACGCTTGCCGCGCCCGGTCACGATGGCCATTTCACGCAAGCCTGCCTCCATCGCTTCCTCAACGCCGTACTGGATCAAGGGTTTATCCACAATCGGCAACATCTCCTTGGGAATAACCTTGGTCGCGGGGAGAAAGCGCGTGCCGTAGCCAGCGGCTGGAAACAGGCATTTTTTGATCATGATGGGTTCCGTTTTGAAGTTTTAGAGGAAACGCGAAAATCATTTGTCGGCAGCCTGTCGGACTTGAGCAGCTGAAGCGAAAAAATCGCCGACCGAGGGCAGCAATGCCGCTTTTTTCAGCAATAGCAGGGACTATTGGCTAAAAAAATCGGTGAAATATGAACCGGTCTGCGGCTTTTGCAGCCAGTTCGTCTCAAGTCCGACAGGCCGCTCGTGCCGCGTCACTATAAACGCAGCTTTAGCGACATGAAAGCGCTTCAATAGGCTGCGGGCGTTGCGTCCAAACGACGCGCGATATCCGCGACGCGCCGCCCCAGTCCCTTGCACAAAGCCTTTTCGTCCTCGGTCAGGGGTAAACGCCCGTCTCCAGAGGTATGGCTGGCGCCGTAGGGCGAGCCGCCGCTTTGGGTGCGCAACAGGGCGGGCTCGCTGTAGGGAAGACCTACCAACACCATGCCGTGGTGGAACAATGGAATCATCATGGACAACAGGGTGCTTTCCTGACCGCCGTGCTGGCTGGCGGTCGAGGTGAAGACGGCGGCAGGTTTGCCGATAAGCGCACCGCTCATCCACAGGCTGCTCGTCTTGTCGACGAAGTGCTTTACTGCCCCGGCCATATTGCCAAAATAGGTTGGGCTGCCCAGCACCAGACCCGCGCACTCGGCGAGATCCTCAACGCGTACACGCGGCGGTTCGTCGGCGTCGTCCGGAGGTGCGGGAGCGTCATGAGCCTCGATCCGCCGCAGGCGTGCGCGCATACCAGGCACGGTCTCCACGCCCCGGGCAACATGCCGAGCCATTTGCGCCGTACTGCCGCCGCGGCTGTAGTAGGCGACGAGGATTTCGAGGGGCTGTTCGCTCATGGCCTGTTCGTTCATGGTATTCGCAGCGCATCACTGGTAAAAATGGGGGTGGATTATGCCAGCTGGACGAGGAGATTTGATGGCTGGGTTCACATGGTTATCCCTGCATGCTTATCCCGACTTGGTCGCTCATGCCGGCGGGGCGTCATCATTTTGATTCGATGGCTTGAGGCTGACATGCACAAGCCTTAGACTCTTCCGCCATTGAATCAATTTATGGAGCACTAGGTGAACCGTTTAGAACAGATTTTTGAACGAGGCCTGTGGGACACTCGTTTGGTGGTCATTTTGGCTGTGGTGGTGAGCACGTTGTTGAGCCTGGCCATGTTCTACGTGGCGGCAGTCGATGCTTTTTACACCATCGTTCACCTGCTTCACTACCACGACCCTGCATTGGCGGTGGAAGAAAAGCTTGCCTTGCGCAACAGCACGGTGACGCATATCGTCGAAGTTGTTGACGGTTTTCTTCTGGCGACCATTTTGCTGATTTTTGCCTTCGGGTTGTACGAGCTTTTTATCAGCAAGATTGATTGCGCCCACGAGGGCGAGGGCGCGTCGAATGTGCTGATTATCAATAACCTTGATGACCTTAAAAACCGCCTTGCGAAAGTTATCATGCTGATTTTGATCGTTAAATTCTTTGAATACGGCATCAACATGGACTTCAAGACGCCAATGGATCTGCTGTCGTTTGCCACGGGGATTGCTTTGATTGGCCTGGCGCTGTTCCTTTCGCACAAGGCGGAGGATCACGGCTCTCTGTCCAAGTCCAATCATTAAATTCCCCGCCCTGTTGTACCTGAGGACATATCAATGCGTTTAGAAAAATCATTTCGTTCTGGCGTGATCGGTTTTTTCACGCTGATGCTGTCCTCGGTCTGGCTCGCTTCGGCAGCGTGGGCGGTGGATTTCAGCCTCAAGGACACCCAGGGCAAGACCCATAACCTGAGTGATTATCAAGGTAAGTTTGTTGTGGTGAATTTTTGGGCGACCTGGTGTCCGCCATGTCGGGAAGAAATTCCTGAGTTGATCCGTTTCCATGACGCTCACCATGCCAAGGACGCGGTGGTTTGGGGCGTGAGTTATGAGCGTACCGACCCGAGCAAGCTGGCTAAATTCATCGATGAGCAAATGATTAGCTATCCGGTCATGCCGATGAATCCGGGACAGCCAAGTCCCTTCGGTTCGATTCGCGGCTTGCCGACGACGGTTCTTGTGGCTCCAGATGGTAGTATTGCTCGCACGCATTTGGGAGGCATTTCCCACGATGTGATCGAGCGCTACATGCGCGAATGGTGTCAAAGCCCAGCCGGGAAGGAGAACAAGATATGTCGATAGTTCGTATTGTCCGCTCACTGAACAAGCGCCTTCTGGGCGCTTTTTTTATGGCGCTTATGCTGGCATCTGCTCAGCTAATGGCGGCGGAATCCGCTTTTTTTGACGAGAACTTTGGCAATTTGAAGGACGAGCTTGCCGCTGCGAAA
>CALKWL010000334.1 GCA_938004235.1 uncultured Gammaproteobacteria bacterium | reverse complement strand
TCCCCCCAGCGCAAAGGGCAGCACATGTGTGTGGGTTACGCCCGCCAGATGACGCAGCGCGGCAAACTGCGCGGTAAACAGTACCGAGGGATCGATGCCGATCGCCAGCACCGCGCCCTCGCCGCGCATCCGCAACAGGTGGTAGCCGCTGCCGCAGCCTACATCCAGCACGCGCCGCCCTGCCAGGGGCGCAAGGTGAGGCAACACCCGCGTCCACTTCCAGTCCGATCGCCATTCGGTGTCGATGTGCACGCCAAACACTTCGAACGGTCCCTTGCGCCAGGGCATCAGGCCGCGCAGAGCCTGTTCCAGCTGAACGCGCTGTGCGGTGTCGATGTCGGCGGCGCAGCCGATGCGGATGGTGTCGGCGCGCAGATCCAGTGTGCGCGCGCGTACCTCAGGAAGCTGCGTCAGCGCCTGCCGGATCCAGCTCAAATTGCCATTGCGCCGTTCATCCAGCGCCGTGTCTAACGCCTGAGGCAGCCAATCCAGCCACGCACACAGCGGTTCATGCGCCAGTTCGGCACGCAGGACGTCAAGATCAACCAAGCGACCAGGCATGACTCAGACCCGCGCCAGCAGCGATACAAAACGGGTGTGCTGCAACCAGGGCTCGACCGCGGCAAAACCGGCGGCGAGCAGACGCTCATGGTGAGCGACCAGCGTTTCCGGAATCAGCACATTGTCCAGCGCTTGACGTTTTTGCGCGATTTCCAGTTCGGAATAGCCTTGCGCGCGCTTGAAATCGTGATGCAGTTCGGTAATCAGATGCGCCAGGGCTTCATCTTCGACGGCGATTTTCTCTGACAACAGCAGCACACCGTCAGGACGCATCCCCGCACGAATGCGTTGCAACAAGGCCAAACGCTGATCCTTGGGAATAAATTGCAGGGTGAAGTTCAGCATCACCAGCGAAGCGTTTTCAATCGGTACATCGAGCACATCGGCGCAGTGCAGTTCAATCGGCGTGTCGGCGCGGAAACCCGCCAGCCATTCCTCGGCGCGCGCCAGCATGGCGGCGGAGTTATCCACAGCGAGAATGCGGCAACCCGTCGCGCGACTCAGGCCGTGGCGCACGGCATGGCTGCTTGCGCCCAGCGAGCAGCCAAGGTCGTACACCTGCGAATGCGGTTGCACCACGCGCGCCGCCAGCCAGGGCAGGGCTTGCAGAATCAGCTCGTATCCCGGCACCGAGCGGCGAATCATGTCGGGGAAAACGGCGGCCACGCGCGCATCGAAACAAAAGGGCGCGGCGTCATGTTCGACGGCATAAATCCGGTCGCGCTGACTCATGAACGCATCCCCTGTTGCGCCAGCCAGTCCAGCACCGCCTCACGCTCGCCGCGAAACACGATGCGCTCCTGCTTGCGGCTGATCTGGTAGTCGTACATTGGGTCGTAATAGTCCATCAGCAGGCGGCGCACAAATTCATGCAGGATCGTCGGGTCATCGTCTTGCAGGGCGTTCAGCCCTGCGCTCAACAGCGTTTTCATCTGTGCATGACGCATCCCGCCCAGACGACGCTGGATGCGATCCAGACTGGCATGGACATGCGCGGAATAACGCGCAAAACCCTCATCGGCGCAATACAGGCTCTGGAATTCGTGCAGGCTGTCTTGCACATAGTCGCGGAACGATTGCTGTACGCGCGCCTCCAGCGAAGCTTCCAGCACGATCAGCGGCGCCTGGCTCATGGGTGTGAACAGGCTGTGCGGAATCTCGCGGCTGCCCATGGCGCGGCTCTCGTCTTCCAGCAGAATGGAGGGAGCCGTTTCGTGCTGCAAAAAACCGATCGCCAGGGCGTTTTCCAGACTGATCTGCGCAGGCTGCGGCTGTGCATGTCGGCCAAATGACGAGCCGCGATGATGTGCAATCGCTTCCAGATCAAGTGCGTTGGGCAAGGTTTGCAGCATTTTGGTCTTGCCGCACCCGGTGCGCCCGCCGATCAGCAGCAGCTTTTGCCGCGCCGCTTCGCGCGCCAGGGTGTCGAGCAGGAAGCGGCGCATCGCCTTGTAACCGCCCGCCACGCGCGGCACGATCACCCCGGCTTCATGCGCCAGCATCTGTTGGGTCAGACGCGAGCGCAAGCCGCCGCGAAAACAATACAACACCCCGTCGGGGTGTTGCCTCGCCCAGTTCGCCCAGGCGGCAATGCGCGCCGCCTTGCTTGGCTCGTCCACCAGGGCATAGCCCAGCTCGATGGCGGCATCCTGCCCCTGTTGTTTGTAGCGGATGCCGACCTGATGACGTTCCTCATCGGTCAGCAGCGGCAGGTTGCTTGCGTGCGGAAATGCGCCCTCGTTGAATTCCACCGGCGCCCGCACATCCAGCAAGGGGCGCTGTTGCAAAAACAGGGCGCGGTAATCGTTCACCACGGGCAGATCCCGTGAAGGGGGCAAGGGCTGGGAAGGGCTCACACAAAACTCACGAAGGGCGCACCCGGTGCGCCATCCTGCGGGCGCTCGACAAGCTCGCCCAGGGACGCAAGCTCCAGCCCAAAGGCGCTGGCGCGGCGCAGAAACTCCGGCTCGCCTTCGGGCATGACCGCAATCAGCAGGCCGCCGGAGGTTTGTGGATCGCAGAGAATCAGCTTTTGCGCCTCGGTGATCGGGCTGGCCTTGTGGCCGTAGCTGGCATGGTTGCGGTGCGTGCCGCCGGGTGAGCAGCCCAGTGCGGCATACTCACGCGCTGCCTCGATGACTGGGACGGCATCCATCACGATGCGCGCGTTAACGCCGCTGCCCTCGCACATTTCCAGCAAGTGCCCCAACAGGCCGAAGCCGGTGACGTCGGTCATGGCGACGACCTTGTCCATGTCGCTGATTTCCGCGCCGAAGCGATTCGGCGTGATCATCCAGTCGCGAGCGATATGCGCGTGCTCAGGCTTGAGCCGCTTGGATTTTTGCGCCGTGGTCATCAGGCCGATGCCCAAGGGCTTGGTCAGATAGAGGCGCGCGCCGGCGCGTGCCGTGTCGTTGCGTTTGAGATTGTGCAGATCGACCAGGCCGGTCACGGCCAGGCCGAAGATCGGCTCCGGTGCATCAATACTGTGCCCGCCCGCTAGCGGAATACCGGCCAGATGACAGGCGGCGCGCCCGCCGTCAATGACCTGACGACCGACATCCGCTGCCAGCCTGTCAATCGGCCAGCCGAAAATCGCAATCGCCATCAGGGGCTTGCCGCCCATGGCGTACACGTCGGAAATGGCATTGGTGGCCGCAATGCGCCCAAAGTCGAAGGGATCATCGACAATCGGCATGAAAAAGTCGGTGGTTGAAATCACCCCGCGACCGTCGCCCAGGTCGTATACCGCCGCGTCATCGCGCGAAGCATTGCCCACCAGCAAACGCGGATCATGGAAGGCTTCAAGCTGGGAGTGCAGCAGGGTGTCGAGTACATTCGGCGCGATCTTGCAGCCGCAGCCTGCGCCGTGGCTGTATTCGGTAAGGCAGATGGCGTCTTGCATGGGGTGAACTGATCCTGGAAAAGCTGGCGGGGATTATAAGGTTCTGACGGGAAAAAGGCGCAAAAAAACCCGACAGGTTTTGATCCTGTCGGGGGAGGGGGCGAGCAAAACAGCGAGCGAATTTATTCGACTGCGACGCCCAGGGTCAAAAACAGTGTGGCCACAATGATGGACTTGAGGGTAATCAGTGCTGCAATCGCCGCGTGGACGATTTTCCACGGGGTGTGGTTGTCGAAGTTGTGTTCCATGACGATCTCCATGAATTTAATTGATACAAGGACAACTAGATTCTATGTATATTCTTGAGCGTTTCAATTGGTTTTGATGAATTTTTCGTGAAAACCTGTCTGGCAGCTTGTTCGTCTCAAGTTCAACAGGCTGCTAGGATTTTGTTTTTGAAGCAAAAAAGCACGCCGAAGAACGTCGGCGTGCTTTTTTTGGCGGAGTGGGTCGCACCTTTGGCGCATTTGATCGTCAAGCCTGGGGCTTATTGATTCGGCAAGGTGAAGTTTGAACGTGTGACCAAGATTGGGGTGGTGTCACGGCTTGAAAGCGCATGGGAAGGCCGAATCAATAATCAATCAAATGAATAGGTTATTGATTCGGCGCGACGAGAACGACGGACCGCGACGGTGCTTCCAACACGCCTCGGATTCAAAAATTCTTCGTGCCGTATCAATAACAGGGGGCTGAAAAGCTCATGGATGAGTTTTCAGTCCCACCGAGTCCGGCTCATGCCTAGGCTCGACAGCGAAAAATCAATCACGCAGGTGATTGATTTGCGTGCGGGACATGAATGTCCCGCCTTAGCTGCTAAACACCCTCTTAACGCAGGCTGGCCGCCTGGTCTGGGTAGTTGAGCTCCAACACCTTGCGCGCATCGGCAGCGAGGTCGCTCAGACCCAGCCGGGTGTAGGCCTGTACCATGATTTTGAGTGCTTCGGGCATGGTCGGGGCGCCGTTGTAGCGCTCTAGCAGGTTCTGCGCTCGGTTGGCGGCGGCAATCCATGCGCCGCGCTTCATGTAGTACTGCGCGACATACAGCTCGTGCTCGGCCATCAGGTTGCGGATTTCCAGCAAGCGTTTTTCGCTGTCTTCGACATATTTGCTCTGCGGGAAGCGGCGTACCAGTTCGCTGAAGCTGGCATAGGCGTTTTGCAGGGCGCCCTGGTCGCGGCGGGCGAGGTCGCGTTGACGTACGAAATCATCGGTCAGGCTGGAACCGCGCTTGAGGTTGGCCAAGCCCTTGAGGTAGAGGGCGTAATCGACGTTTTCACCGCGCGGATGCAGTTGCAGATAACGATCGACGGTGGCAATGGCGGATTCCTGCTCGCCGTATTTGTAGTAGGCGTAGGCGGCTTCCAGCTTGGCCTGTTCAGAATAGCTGCCAAAGGGATAGCGCGCTTCCAGGGTTTCAAAGTCCTTGATTGCGCCTTCGTAATCGCCGGTTTTGAGTGCGCGGCTGGCCTTGGCATAGAGATCCACCGCCGGGGTGTTGGCGGCGGCTTTTTCTTCGGCGTCATCATCCTTACCCTGAAACCAGGAGCAAGATCGGAAGAGCGTCGTGTAGGGAAAGAGTGTAGATCTCGGTGG
>CALKWL010000333.1 GCA_938004235.1 uncultured Gammaproteobacteria bacterium | reverse complement strand
CGACATGACCAGCTGTGTAGACAATGAGACCCCGCAGCAAGGTGATGCACAGCGATGTTGATTGGATATGCGCAAAATTGATGTTTGAGCGAGTGCTGGACAGGTGTCCGAAAGCCAAAAAGCCGGGCTTTAAAAATTGGGCGGCCTGCAGCCGGCTGATGCGGCAGCGCGATGGCCGCACTTACAAAGAGATTTACGATGTGTTCACCTGGGCCAACAAGCATGATTTCTGGTCGCGCAATATTCTGAGTCCGCAAAAGCTGCGAGCGCAGTTCGACCGGCTGGCGCTGCAAATGGGGCTGGACGCGGAAAAGCAAAAGCAGGCCAAAGAGCAGAAGCGTATCAAAATACGGCCTGCTGCCAGCTTGCCGAGCGAGCCAATCAAGCCCGGTGATGATTATTATGAAGCACTGAAAAAGTTTGGATTTAATCCGCGAAAGGATTGAGCATGCAACTCGGAAAGATCATCAAAAAAGATTCGCTGGTTTTGCGCTTCGCAATAGGCAAGGCTGTGGACGAAAACACCACCAACGAATATGAATTGACCAACGATTGCAATGGCAGGCCATTGGTAAAAAGTCTAAAATCCGGCAAAAGCTGGACAATAACCTGGAATGAGCTGATCCAGCTTGCCATTGAAAATGGAGTGGACACGCACGAATGATCGCTAAAGTGACACCGAGACAATTGGCTGTGATCCATGTGGCGAAATCGCGGCTCGATCTGGATGATGACTATTACCGCGAGATGCTGGCGCAGTTCAAAGATGACGACAATCGCACCATCAAAAGCGCCAAGGATTTAAACCGCATCCAGTACACGCAACTGATGAACATCTTCGAACGCATGGGCTTTCAGCCAAAGTATAAAAACGGCAGCACGCAAACCGTGCAGTCGCACCGTACCGGCAACCAAGCCAATGGCAAGCCAAACAATCACATGACCGACAAGCAAGTCGAGCGCATTTGGCATTTATGGAATCAGGTCAGTGCAGCGCCGGAAGAAAAACGGCAGCAGGCGCTCAACCGCTTTGTTGAAAAGGGTTTTAAAATACAGAACTGGAAATGGCTGAAGGTGGCACAGGCTCAAAGGTTGATCTACATCCTGGAGAAAATGCAGCGTGAGCAAAAGGCCAAAAAGTGACGCGGAAGTCAAGGCGCAAATCCGGCGCATTTTGGATCCGAGCGAGTTCCGGCGCATCGAGAATATTATCGACATCATCCTGCGCGATCGCGAGATCAAGCGGCAGTTCCGCGATTTGCGCCGGCAGATCGGCAGCTACCGTGCAATCGACAAGCTGGCCGCGCAGTTCTATCTCAGCCCGGAGCGCATCAATGCGATTGTGTACAACAAAGACCGCTTTGCGGAATTACAATTGGAGATGTATTTGTGATCCTTTGACTCCGCTCAGGATGAAGGATGGAATGTAGGGACGGCCCGGTCGGTCGCCAGTATATAGGAAAAAATATGTCTGAACAAATCAACATCAACAGCAAGCAGATACCGAAAGATGAGCGGCTGAAGCCTGACCCGGAAAGCCAGTTTGTGATCGAAGTGCCGACCCGGCTGTTGCCGCACGATATGGTCGATCAGATCAAGCGGGCGTTGCGCAAGGCTTACCTGCAACATCAGGCTGGCAACACCGGCGCGGTCGTTTGCTTTGTGCACCGCTACACGCCCGACGATGGCGATGATGAATGCCTGACATTCAAAGGCCAGTTTTTTAACAATGCCGATGCGCTGCGGATTTTGGATGAATTGAAAAGATAAACGCCACGCGCGTTTGTAATAATAACACCATTGAATCAGCAACAGGAGAAACATTATGAAAAATTCAGATTTGAAAGCAAATCAAACCGATTTCGATGATGATCCCGGCAAGGCCCCTGATGATGATTGGCAACCGGATGACAGTGACGATAGCGACGAATGGGGCAATGATGACGATTGGGATGCAGGCGACGATCCTGCATAAATTTATTTTACAAACACGGATGTTTGATGACTGAACTCTATTTTAAAATTATGGCGACGGCTATTCTGGTTTGGTGGTCGCCGAACAGTGAGCCAGACCTTGCAGGCTATCGGGTGTATTGGGGCCATAACAGCAGGCAGTACAGCGATTCGCACTTCATCAGTGATACCAGCTACGTGATCCCGCGCGATAGCGGCAAGGTCTATTTTGTCGCCGTCTCGGCTATCGACACGGCAGGCAACGAAAGCAGCCTCAGCAACGAAAAGCGCATTGTAGCGGATTCGAGCTACAGCGAGCCGGAAACCACGCCGGACGATAGTGTGCCGGCGATACCGGACAGTCAGCCCTTGCTTTTGGTGCTGGAATATTCTATACTGGACACGCTCGATAATGTCATCGAGCCTGCCATTGCAGTGCAATGGCGCAAGCTGAACGCACAGCAAAGCTATCCCTGGGGCGAGCTGCATGAAGCAAACGACGATTTTCACATCACAACCACACAATTCAACGCTGAACGGCTAAGCCAGATTCTCGTTTTGTCGGTCAACATTCCGCGCCTGAAGCAATATGTTTTTTACGATGGCGGCGCACAGGTTTATCTGTTCGACATCGAGCTGCGGGCATTGGCGACCAACGCAGGCCACGCGAGCGCATGGGCTTATTTACCGCAACGCCTGCGTCTGGTACGTATGGGAACGCAAGGCGTGCCGGTCGGCATATTGCGTTTTGAAATTCAAAACTAAAAATCGCGTCTCATTTCATTCTAATCTATTACTTAACTGAAAGGTGTATCATGAAAAAAGCACTGACTCTTTTCGCCCTGCTGCTGGCAGGAAATCTCTATGCACAAGAGGCGATGTACATCATATACTCGCCAATTTTTCCCAGCCGTGAGCGCTCGATTGCCTTCACCTACGCAGGCCAAAAACTCGGCTTTCACTTCGGCATCAATGGCGGCAACGCGAAGGGCCGCAACGATGGCAATACTTTGCGGCCTGATGATATCAATCTGGACAGATCGGAAGAGCGACGTGTAGGGGAAGAGTGTAGATCTCGGTGTTCGCTGGATCATTAAA